>DASWTR010000316.1:0-3707 GCA_036402035.1 Sphingomicrobium sp. | reverse complement strand
GCGCCGCGCGCCAGAGGGCGGTGCCTGCGATGCGCCCCCATGGCGCTCGATCAGGTCCGGCCGCCTTAGCCGTGTATCTTCGACCGCCTTGGCATGTCGCCATGCCGCGATCTTCGCATGATCCCCCGACCGCAGCACCTCGGGGATCGTGCGCCCTTCCCATTCGACAGGTCGGGTATAGTGCGGATATTCGAGAAGCCCCGTTTCGAAGCTCTCCTCCTCTCCGCTGGAAGCCGCGCCCATTATCCCGGGAAGCAGCCGAACGCAAGCGTCGAGCAGCACCATCGCGCCAAGCTCGCCGCCGGACAGGACATAGTCGCCGATCGATACGGGCTCGACCGGGCGGGCCTCGAAGATGCGCTCGTCGAACCCCTCGAAGCGGCCACAGAGGATGATGGCGCCCTCGCCCTCCGCCAGTTGGCGCACTTTGGCTTGGGTCAGCGGAGCGCCACGGGGTGTCATCGCTAGCATCGCGCGACCGTCCGCGACCGCGTCCAGCGCCGCTGCAAGCACGTCGCAGCGGAGCACCATCCCAGCTCCGCCGCCGGCTGGCGTATCGTCGACCGTGCGATGCTTGTCGATCGCATGATCCCGGATATTGCGCGCTTCCAGGCTCCAAATGCCGTCGGCCAGCCCACGGCCGGCCAGGCTGGTACCAAGCGGACCTGGGAACATCTCCGGGTAGAGCGTCAGTACGGTGGCGCGGAAGGTCATGGCGCCCCGTAGCGGAAGGGGAACCCAGGCGGAAGGCTCGGCATTGGGGCAGTCCATGGATGACAACACACTCGATTGCCTTGTGATCGGCGCCGGCCCGGCAGGCCTGACCGCGGCGATCTATCTCGCCCGCTTTCATCTCGACATCCTCGTCGTCGACAGTGGCAAGGGGCGCGCCGCGACCATTCCCTGCACGCACAATCATGCGGGCTATCCCGATGGCATCTCCGGACAGGAGCTGATCGCCCGAATGAAGGAGCAAGCGCAACGGTACGGAGCGAAGATCATCGACGGGACCGTGTCCCGGCTCGAGCGCGACGAGGAGAGCGAGCTGTTCGAGGCCGAGTGGGGTTCCGGACCTGCCAAGTCGCGCTCGGTGCTGCTGGCCACGGGCGTCACCAATCGTCGACCACCGATGGACGAGGCGTTGCACGACGATGCGCTGGCGCGGGGCCTGATCCGCTACTGCCCCATCTGCGACGGTTATGAGGTCACTGACAAGAAAGTCGGTGTGCTGGGGAGCGGGCATCATGGCGTCGCCGAGGCGGTGTTCCTCCGTGGCTATACCGCCGACGTGACGCTGATTGCGCCGGACAAGGCGATGAACGTCTCCGCGGTCGACCGGCTAGCGCTGGAAGGCGCAGGAATCGAAACGGTGGACGGGCCCGCCGAGGCGGTGGCGATCGCGGAAGGAAGCATCACCGTTGATACCGCCGAGGGACATTTCACCTTCGACAGCGTGTATCCGGCGCTTGGCTCCGACGTACATTGCCAGTTGGCCGCCATGATCGGCGCGAGACTCAACGACGACGGCTGCGTCGGGGTGGACGCGCATATGCGGACCAGTGTGGAGGGCGTTTATGCGGCCGGCGACCTGGTGATTGGCCTTGACCAGATCAGCAACGCGATGGGCCAGGGCGGCGTCGCGGCAACGACCATCCGGAACGATCTGGCGAAGGTACGTCCACTCCTTAGATAGTTGCCTCAGTCAACTATCGCTGTTTAGGCTTCGGGAACAGGAGAACCCCGATGCCCGACACGATTTCCGATATTCGCGCCTTCAACCGGGCCTACACGCGCTGGGTCGGGCTCCTCGACCGGCATCATCTCGGCAGCGACTTCACCCTGACGGAAGTGCGCGTTCTCTATGAACTGGCCCATCGGGCCGGATCGGCGGCATCGAAAATCGGTGAGCAGCTCGGGCTCGATCCGGGTTATCTGAGCCGCATTCTCAAGCGCTTCGAAGCCGCAGGGCTCATCGCCCGCGAGGCATCGCGAACCGACGCCCGCGCATCCGAACTGTCGCTGACGCCCGCCGGCGAAGCGTTATTCGCCGAGCTCGACCGGCTCGCCGCCGAAAATGTCGAACGGGCGATCGACAAGTTGGACGAGCAGCAGCGGTCACGCCTCACCGCGGCGATGGGTGTCGTTCACTCCCTCATCCAGCAACCGGAAAAAGCAGCTCGGTCGCAAGTGGTGCTGAGAGCGCCGCGGGCCGGCGATTATGGTTGGGCGATCGAACGGCATGGCGCGCTCTATGACGCGGAATATGGCTGGGGACCGGGTTTCGAGGGTCTGGTCGCCGAGCTGTTCGGCAAGTTCGCGCAGAAGCATGACCCAGCCCGCGAGCGCTGCTGGATCGCCGAGTTGAACGGCGAGCGCGTTGGCTGCGTGTTCGTGGTTGAGCGTGAGCCGGACGTTGCCCAGCTGCGCTGCCTGCTCGTCGAGCCCAAGGCTCGCGGGCTTGGCGTCGGCAGCAAGCTAGTGAGTGCATGCGTCGAGTTCGCGCGGGAAGCTGGCTATCAGCGGATGATGTTGTGGACCAACAAAGGGCTCGATTCCGCCCGGAAGATCTATGAATCGGTCGGCTTCAAGCTGACCGAAGAGCAGCGCCATACCGATTTCGGGCCGGAGCTGGTTGGCCAGAGCTGGGAAATGGCGCTCTAGGCCAGAAATTCCGGATCGAGGATAATCCGCTCACGGTCCAGGCGCGCCATAGGTTCGCGAAAGGAGATCAGCGAACGCTTGCCGCCCGCGCGTTCGACCTCCAGCAGGTCGCCGGCGCCGAAATTCTCGATGGCAACAACAGTGCCGAGCGGCTCCCCGCCTTCATCGACGCAGGGCAGCCCGATCAGGTCGGCATGATAATATTCGCCTTCCTCCAGTGGAGGGAGCTGGTCGCGATCGATTTCGACCAGCTCACCACGCAGCGCTTCGGCAGCGGTGCGGTCTGAAATGCCGTCAAAGCGGGCGATGGCGGTTTTGCCGCCATCTTTTATGTCCCTGAGCGCCATTTCCCGCCCGCCGACGTAAAGGCGCGAATGGCGAGCCAGGCTCTCGACGCTGTCCGAAAACAGCTTGAGCCTCAACTCGCCCTTCACCCCATGGGCCCCGGCGACCGCGGCCAGTGCGACGCGCTTTCCGGTCGCCGGCGACGCCATGATTACTCGGCCTTCTCGCCTTCTTCGGCAGCGCCCTCGGCCGGCTCTTCCGAGCTCTCGCCGGTGACTTCCGAAGCCTCGGCGGCTTCGGGCGAGTCGGCGCTGGCGCCGTCGTCGGCACCCTCGGCGGGCTCCTGACCGGCGCTGGCTTCAACGGCCGCTTCGACTGCTTCTTCCGCGACCGGCTCGGCCGGAGCTTCCTCGCCCGCCGAAGCTTCGGCAGCGGCTTCCTCGGCGACCACCTCTTCGGCGGCCACGTCTTCAGCCGGCACATCGGCGGTGTCGGCCGGGGCCTGCTCGGCGGCGACTTCCTCGACCGCCGGAGCGGCGGCGGCCGCAGCCCTGGCCTCTTCGGCCTCGGCCAGCTTGGTGGCACGCTCCTCGGCGCGCTCCTTGGCCTTTTCGCCCGGTTCGGCCTTCTTCGGGTTCAGCCGTGCCGGACGTTCCTTGATGCCGGCGGCGTCGAGGAAACGCAGCACACGGTCCGACGGCTGGGCGCCGACCGATAGCCAATGCTTGGCGCGGTCGGCGTCGAGCTTGACGCGCTCCGGC
>DASWTR010000315.1:0-3492 GCA_036402035.1 Sphingomicrobium sp. | reverse complement strand
GACTGGCCGCCAGATGGCGCGGCGGCGCAGATATGAAGGAAATTGGTGCCCCCGGTCCGGCTCGAACGGACACTCCTTGCGGAACTCGATTTTGAGTCGAGCGCGTCTACCAATTCCGCCACGGGGGCACGCGAAGGGCCTGCTAGCGGACGCGGTGCGGCGGGGCAACCACCCCGCCGCTGCGAGTCAGGCCGTCGCCGCCGAAGTAGTTCCGCCCGCGTATGGGTCGGGACCGAAGCGGTTGTCGCCCTTGTTGCCGGGGAGGACCATGAACACCAGCAGCACGATCGCGCCGACCAGGGCGACGATCCCGAACAGGCCGGCCGTCGCCATGGCGGACATGTCCCCGCTCGCCGTGGCGCTACCCGCCATGAACCCGAGGATCGCATAAGGGATCACCGCAACCAGCATCCACCAGCCGCTGCGGTTGGTGTCATGCAGCCTGCGCACCGTCACCGCCAATCCCGGTACGAGCAGGGCAAGCATGAAGATCAGCGACAATGGTCCATAAGGACCGACCATCTGGTTGAGGCCGAGAATGCTTTCGATAATCGAGATGACGATAGCGACCACAATGATGGCCAGTGTCCACCACCAATATTCAGCCCGCGGAGCGCGCCCGCTAAAATCGGCATATTTTTGGATCGGGCGTTTTGCCCAGTCGATCGGTGTCATAATTCCCTCCCCTGTTTGAGGTTCGGGGAACCTAACAGCCGAATCGGTCTTGGCAATCGATTGTGATCAGGCCGGCGGTCAACTCATCCCGCGAATGAAAAGGCCTTCGGGCTGGCGCCATATTTGTTGGGGATGCTGCTGCCCTTCTTGATCAGCATCAGCAGCAGGTTGGCGAACAGCAGCAGGACGAGGCCCGAGTAGCCGAGCGTGATGATGCTGGCGATGAAGCCGCGGAACATCACGAACAGCGGCGCCGCGAGCAGCATCCCAAACGGGACGATCAACTCCTTGCCGCTGCGGCCGACGTCGTGCAGGCGTCGCACCGTCACCGCCAGTTGCGGGACGAACAGCAGGATCGCGGCCAGGAGCGAGAACACTCCGCCCAGCAAGCCCCCGCCGAACATCAGGTCGACCACCCGGGCGAGCGCCTGGACGATCAGCACGAACAGGAAAAAGATCCAGAACTCCGAGCGCGATGCCCGGCCGTTGAACTCGGCATATTTCTTCAACGTACCCATAGCGGACTGGAACATGGCATTACCCCCTGGCACTCGCGGCACCGCGCCGCTGTAGCCGAGAATCAACTAACGATATTTTAACAGCCAATTCAATTCCTTGGCGCCTGCCGGCGATAGCTGAGCGCCTCGGCCACATGGATCCGGCCGACCTGCTCCGCTCCGGCGAGGTCGGCTATGGTCCTCGCGACCCGCAGCACACGGTGGAAACCGCGCGCCGACAAGCGCATTGCCGCGGCAGCGTCGGCCAGCAGCTTGCGGCCGGGCTCGTCGGGCGTCGCGACCGAGTCCAGTAATTCGCCGTCCGCCTCGGCGTTCGTCCGAACCCCGTTGCCGTTGTAGCGGCGTGTCTGGACCGTCCGCGCGGCGGCGACGCGCTTTGCCACCTCTTCGCTTCCCTCTGCAGGCGGCGGTAGCGTCAGGTCGGCCGCGCTCACCCCCTGCACCTCGACGTGCAGGTCGATGCGGTCGAGCAAAGGCCCTGACACCTTGGCCTGATAGTCGGCGGCGCAGCGCGGCGCCCGCGCGCAGGCCAGCGCCGGATCGCCGAGATGGCCACAGCGGCAGGGGTTCATCGCCGCCACCATCTGCACCCGCGCTGGAAAGGTGACATGCATGTTGGCCCGCGCCACGCTGACCGTCCCCGTCTCCAACGGCTGTCGCAGCGAATCCAGCACCGGCCGCTGAAACTCGGGCAGCTCGTCGAGGAACAACACGCCGAGATGCGCCAGGCTGATCTCCCCCGGCCGGACCTTGAGTCCGCCGCCGACCAGCGCCGGCATCGACGCGCTATGATGCGGCGAGCGAAACGGCCGCCGGCGGCGCAACCGGCCGCCTTCCAGTTCGCCGGCGACGCTGGCGACCATCGATACTTCGAGTGCCTCGCTCGGCTCCAGCGGCGGCAGGATGCCCGGCAGGCAGGAGGCGAGCAGCGATTTGCCCGCACCGGGCGGCCCGCTCATGAGGAGATTGTGCCCACCGGCCGCGGCGATCTCCAACGCCCGCTTGGCGACCTCCTGCCCCTTGACCTGCTTGAGGTCCGGACCGCCGACCAGCGGCTCCGCATCGCCCGGCACGGGCGGGCGCAGCAATTGCGTGCCCTTCAAGTGCGCCAGTAGCGCCAGCAGGTCGGGCGCGGCCAGCACCTCCACATTGCCCGCCCAAGCTGCCTCGCTTCCTTGGGCCGCGGGACAAATCAGCCCCATCCCCTGCCCGCTCGCATGAAGTGCAGCCAGCAGCACGCCGGGTGCGTTCGCGATCCGGCCATCCAGCGCCAGCTCCCCGACCGCGACATAGTGAGACAGGCTTTCCGCATCGACCGCTCCGATCGCCGCCAGCAGGCACAGCGCGATCGGCAGGTCGAAATGAGCCCCCTCCTTCGGCAGGTCGGCCGGCGACAGGTTGACGGTGATGACCTTGGGCGGCAGCGCCAGGCCGATCGACGACAGCGCCGCGCGAACCCGCTGACGGCTTTCGGCCACCGCCTTGTCGGGCAAGCCGACGATGTGGAATGCCGACAGGCCGGTGGAAAGCTGCGCCTGCACCTCCACGGCGCGTGCCTCGAGCCCCAGGTAAGCGACGGTGGCAACGGTCGCGACCATCAGCGGTCGCCTTCCGCTTCACGCCCACAACATTCGCGCAATCGTCCCCCTAGCTCGGCGGGACGGACCCTAACGCATCCGAAATGGAGGGCAAGTGCAGGCTTGTCTCGCGACAGCTAGTGCCCACATTTTGCCGATGTGGAAGAGGGAACAGTGGGACGCGTTTATCGATCACCCCGTCACCGAATGGGGCATATTCGTCGTCGGCGTCATCCTGATCATCCTGTCCCCGCTGGCCGGCGTGATCCCCGGCCCGGGCGGAATTTTCGTGTTCGCAATCGGTCTGGCGATGGTGCTGAAGACCAGCATGTGGGCCAAGCGGCGCTACGTCCATTTCAAACGCTGGCAGCCGAAGGCTGGCCGCTGGGCCGACTGGGGATTGCGGCGCCAGAGCGCCAAACGACGTGAGGCAATGCTTAAGGAGCGCAAGGAGACCGGTTGTCCCTCCCGACCGGTCGAAGGGCCGATCGAGGCCGCCATTCCGGAGCCACCCGTCACGCCGCCGGAAATGCCAGGCGACCCGGAGGACCCCAATCGGCGTTGACTTTGGCGGACCTGCAGACTATCGGCGCCCCCAACAACGGCCGCTTCGGCGGCCCTTTTTCATTCGATATTTGAAGGCATGAGCGATGAAGCGCACTTTCCAGCCGAGCAATCTGGTCCGCAAGCGGCGGCACGGGTTCCGCAGCCGCATGGCGACG
>DASWTR010000314.1:0-3175 GCA_036402035.1 Sphingomicrobium sp. | reverse complement strand
GCCGGAGCGGAACCGAGGCAAGATAGCGTCCGCCGCGACTGCAGCCGCCGCGCCGGTCACGGCCATCCCCAGCCAGAATGCATAGCGGGTCGCGGTCGGGAAGGCCGGATAGGAGCCGAACGGGCCTGCGAAGCCGAGCAGCAGACCGAGCGCGATCGCGGCCAGGAACGGCCTCCACCTCCCCCAGGAAAGCCATTGGCGCTGCGCGAACTGCATGCTCCCCACATTGGCGAAAAAGCGAAAGCTATTGGCGAAATCCCGGCTTGTCGATGCGGCGCGGGCAGGCGGATGTCGTCACCGCCGGCGCGATCCGCGCCAAAGCTTTTCGAACATGGAGAATTGACGATGAAGTGCTTGACGATGTTTGCCTTGACGGCCGCCCTCGCCCCCGCAGCAGTTGCCGCGCAGCCCGTACCGCCAATTGCCATGGACTGCGGTGCGGAAACCGCCGCGCCAGGCGGCGAAGCCCCGAACCTTCATGGCAATTGGGATTTCCTGATGGATGTCGGGGGAACGTCTAATTTTGGGCTGCTGTCGATCGGCTTCGTCGACGACTCCTACGGCGGATCGCTGTCGCTGTGGCAGACCGCGCCGGTCGTGCTGCGCAAGCTCACCCTGACCGGCAACAGCTTCCACATGGCCGTGGCGTCGCGCGAGGGTGACGTCCTGTTCGATGGCAAACTCTCGGCCAAGGGTGACCGGATGTGCGGGACCGTTACCTATCATGGCGGCCGCACCTTCCCGGCGGTGGCGCAGAAGCGGCCTTCGACCTACCAGTCGCAGCCTCAGGCTCAGCGGGCGCGATAACTGGTCAAAAATTGGCCTACGGCCAGCCATCTAGGAAGGGCGTCGGCAGCGGTGCCGGCGCCCCTTTTGTTCGTCCTATTTCAATTGCTCTCCAGCTGCTGTCGGATTGCAACTGCGTCCTTGCGTCCGCTCGGGATAAGAAAGCTCTGCTCGCAAATGGGCGAGAGCACAGTCCAGCTCCTTGCCCGGGCTGGCGAGACCGCTCCCTTACCGGGCGCCTGGAGTGCAATCAGGTATAAGCCAGGCTCCAACCTGTCCGGAAGTCGGAACCAGCTAGTATCCCAAGTGACCTCAAGCCGTTCTGGAACAGTTCCCACGAGCACTTCTTCGACTTGCACATCAAGGTGCGCATAATCACTCGCGCTTCGAATGTTGCGTCGAATAGCCTCACGCTCCTCAGGATTGGCTGCAAGAGCCCTTTCGAGCAAATCATACCGAACGCGGGCAGCTACGGGATCGTTGAAGTCGGGTGTGATGCGGTAGTTGCTGACGCGGCCAACGATCACGAGGTCGGCGCGACTGAGCCAGCTGAGCTCCAACTCAGGTTCGTCTCGACAGGCGAGCGCGGGCGTCGAGTAACCGATCAGGGTGAGCAGCAGCAGAGCTACGCGAGCCATTCCCTGTTATTTCGCGATCTGCCCCAGCGATCAATCGAGCAATTCATATGCGGGGCGCGTCAGGAACTCCTGGAACTCCTTGGCGGTAACCAGCTCATGGAGCAGGCGGGCGGCGGGCTTTAGGTTGGGTAGGTCGCCGAGCGCGGCCAGTTCGTCGGCCAGCCAATCCTCGAACAGGTCGAGGCTGAAGCGCCTTCCATCATCGAACGGCGCTTCGAACTGCAGCCATTGCCAGAGCTGGGCGCGGCAGATTTCGGCGGTCGCGGCGTCTTCCATCAGATTGTAGAGCGGCACCGCGCCGCGGCCGCTGAGCCAGGCGGCGATGTACTGGACGGCGACGCGGACATTCTCGCGAGCGCCGGCCTCGGTGCGGGCACCCTGGTGCAGTTCCAGCATTTCATCGCGGCCGGGGATTTGCTCCGGGATCTTCGCCAGCTGGTTAGGGCCGGTCATGGCGGCGAAGGCTTGCATCGCCACCGGGACCAGCGCCGGGTGGGCGACCCAGGTGCCGTCGTGGCCGTTGCCGACCTCGCGGATTTTGTCGGCGCGGACCTTGTCGAGTGCAGCCGAATTGGCGGCTTCGTCACCCTTGACCGGGATGAAGGCCGACATGCCGCCCATGGCGAAGGCGCCGCGGCGGTGGCAGGTGGCGACCAGGCGAAGCGAGTAAGCGGCGAGGAACGCCTTATCCATCGTCATCGCCGAGCGATCCGGGGTCAGCCGGTCGGGCGAGCGGCCCAAGCGCTTGATATAGCTGAAGATATAGTCCCAGCGGCCGCAGTTGAGGCCGACGATATTGTCCCGGAGCTCGTAGAGTATCTCGTCCATCTCGAACGCGGCCGGCAGCGTCTCGATCAGCACAGTCGCCTTGATCGTGCCGCGGTCGAGCCCGCACCATTCCTCGGCGAATTCGAACACATCGCTCCACAGCGCCGCCTCGTGCCGGCTCTCCAGCTTGGGCAGATAGAAATAGGGCCCGGAGCCGGCGTCCAGCGCCAGTTTCGCGCAATGCCAGAGGTAGAGGCCGAAATCGAACAGGCCGCCGGCGACGGGCTGGCCATCGACGGTGACGTGGCGCTCGATCAGGTGCCAGCCACGCGGGCGGACCAGCAGGACCGCGGGATTGGCGGCTAACGCATAATATTTGCCGGTGTCGGGATCGGTATAGTCGAGCTTGCCGAGCCAGCGGTTGCGGAGGTTGATCTGGCCCTGGACCAGCTCGTTCCAGACGGGCGAAGTGGCGTCCTCGAAATCGGCCATGAAGACCTTCGCGCCGCTATTCAGCGCGTTGATCACCATCTTGGCGTTGGTTGGGCCGGTGATCTCGACCCGGCGGTCGGTGAGGTCGGCGGGGATCGGCCCCACCGTCCATTCGGATTCGCGAATGTGGCGCGTTTCTTCCGGGAAATCAGGCAGCTCGCCTGCATCAAAGCGCTGCTGCCGCTCGACCCGCGCCGCGAGCAATTCCTGCCGACGAGCATCGAACCGCTGATGCAGCTCGGCGATGAAGCCGAACGCGCCGTCGGTCAGGATTTCGTCCGCGCCCGGCAATGACGAGGGCGCGGCAGCGGCCATCGGCCGGTCGAGAACCATGGTCATCCGCGCATCGCTTCCTGCGTGATCACATAGCGGGTGGTGGCGCCGAGATGGTCGCGGAAGCTGAGCCGCGTCCATTCGGTCTGCGCCCGGTTGAGGTCAGGGAAGGGGCCGGAGATTTCCTCGGTGCCCGGCACGACCTCGTCGAAGCGGCA
>DASWTR010000313.1:0-2084 GCA_036402035.1 Sphingomicrobium sp. | reverse complement strand
AAGCTCGCGCACCGTCGTCTTCTTGTTGCAGAAGATGATCGCGTTCTTGAAATCCTCGGCCCGCAGGATCGCGCGCAGCGCCTCGCGCTTCTTGTCGCCGCGAGTGGTCACCAGCCGCTGGTCGATGTTGACGTTGGCGGTGGCCGGCCGGGCCACCTCGATCGTCTTCGGGTCGGTCAGGAACTTGTCCGCCAGTTTCTTGATCGGTGGCGGCATGGTCGCCGAGAACAATAGAGTCTGGCGGCGCTTGGGCAGCTTGGAACAAATGTCCTCGATGTCCGGGATGAACCCCATGTCGAGCATCCGGTCGGCCTCGTCGATCACCAGCAGGCTGCAGTCGGTCATCAGTATCTTGCCGCGCTCGAACAGGTCCTTGAGCCGGCCGGGCGTCGCGATCAGCACGTCGACGCCCTTTTCGAGCGCTTTGACCTGATCGCCCATCTGCACCCCGCCGATCAGCAGGGCCATCGAGAGTTTGTGATATTTGCCGTATTTCTCGAAATTCTCCGCGACCTGGGCCGCGAGCTCGCGCGTCGGCTCGAGGATCAGCGAGCGCGGCATCCGCGCCCGGCTGCGTCCCTCGGCGAGGATATCGATCATCGGCAGCACGAAACTGGCCGTCTTGCCGGTGCCGGTCTGGGCGATTCCGATCAGGTCCTTGCCCATCAGCACCGACGGGATAGCCCCCTTCTGGATCGGGGTCGGCACGTCATAGCCGCTATCGGTGATAGCGCGGAGCAATTGGTCGGAAAGGCCGAGATCGGCAAAAGGCATTGAATAGTCCGGAAAAAAGAAAAGCGCGTTGCCCCAACGCACCGCGCCGCCGGCGCGCTACAGGCCGGAGGGGTGAAATGTCAAGTTGAGGCTATTTCTTATACTGGGGCACCAACGTGCGAAAACGTTCGATCCGGCAGCTCGCGCCAACCCTGTTCTGTATCGCCTCCCGCTTGGCGCAGATCCGCTCGTCGGTCAGCTGGAAGTAGAAACCGGTGTAGAAATCGAGCGCCGGGCACTCGTCGTCCATCACTGCCCGCACCCGTTGGCGGTTGCGCATGACGAAGTCGATCGAGGACGGGCCGGATAGGGTTGCTCCGGCAATGCGGTCGGCTGGGATGCATTTTGGCCCCTTGCGCTCGGTCCACTCGATCCGCTTCGGCATCCGCGGCCGGACCGGGATGCGCAAGATGATCTCGTCGTGGATAACGACGCGGCGAACCACCGGTTCCTGCTTGTTATCGCCCGACAGGCCGAACAGCGCAGGGAGTAGGCCAATCAGGGCGAGCAGGGTCATTCGGGCGATACCATTGCGGTAAGCCCGTCTACCGGCAAGCGTTGAATGAAGGATGAACTCAGCCGCGCGACGACTTCGGCAAATTACAAATGGCCCAAACGACTTGCACTCGATTTTGCCAGCTACTAGAGCCGGGCTTCCCAATCTTAAGCAGGCCGGCAGGAAGGGCAGCCCTCTGCCAGTCCGCCCCTATTCTGGAGACGATCCGATGGCGAGCCAAGCGCCGAACCTGTTGCCGCTTCTTTATGATGGCCTCGAGCCGCTCAACCGCAATGCCCATGGCAACTACAAGGTGCGCCGCCTCAACGGGCTTGAGCGGGTCTCCAAGGCCCATGCCATTCCGGTGACGGTCGATGAGTTCGCGATGGCCCAACGCCATTTCCCGATCGTCTTCTCCGTCGGCGACAGCCCAGTCCCGATCGCGCTGATGGGCCTGCACGAAGGCACCAACACCTTCTTCGACGAAAAGGGCGTCGCGCGGGAGCCCAACTTCTACCTTCCCGCCTACCTCCGCCGTTACCCGTTCGTGCTGGCGCGGCTTACCCAGGAGAGCGATGAGCTGTCGCTGTGCTTCGACCCAACGTCTGGCGCGGTCGGCGAGTTTGACGAAGGCGAGGAGCTGTTCGTCGACGGTGAGCCTTCGCCGGCGACACAGGCGATCCTGCAGTTCTGCGAACAGTTCGAGCAGGCGGGCCAGCGCACCCAGGCCTTCATGAACGAACTCAAGGAATCCGGCCTGCTGATGGACGGCGAGGTCGCGATTCAGCCCGAGGGCGCCGAGCAGCCGTTCATC
>DASWTR010000312.1:0-3612 GCA_036402035.1 Sphingomicrobium sp. | reverse complement strand
GACGCCATGAAGCGCGGCCAGCGCAGCTGCTGCGGCATTCTCCAGCGCCTCGGGCTGAGTCTGCTTGGCGGCGAAATAGGCAGCGCGGACCAGCCCCAGCCGGTCGATCAGGATCATCTGTTCCTGCGGGTTGCGACTCATCAACCCGCCATCCTCGAACTGCGCCCCGGCAAGGGAGCGCATCAGCCCGGATTCCGCCTTTGACAGGCGCGATAGCGCGCCCTGAACGGTTAGCGCCGCGACCAGCGCGCCGGCCCAGGCGGTGATCCGCGCGATGCCCGCGGGTGCCTTGTCGGCATTGGCATCGAGATGCTTGGCTCCCCGAGCCAGCGTGTTGAGCAGGGCCGAGCGGTAGCCGCCATCGCGGCTCGACAATATGTAGGGGGCATAGGCGGTCCAGAAGAGGATACGCTCTCCCCACAGCTCCGGCGCCCAGGCTTCGTCGACCCTGGTGCCATGGGCGATCAGCCAACGACCGGCGATCGCCTCGGCCAGCCTTGCACCCCGGTCGCGGCTGGCGGAGGCGGCGAGGTCGCGCAGCCAGGAAAAGCCCTGCACCTCCCGCGCCAGCGCACCGCGGCTGCCAAGCGCCGAAAAGTCGATGTCGGTGAGTGCAATCTCTTCATTGCCGAGCGTCAGCCGGCCGCCGAGCAGCGCATCGCCCCGCGCTCGGTCGCCGACGACATGATCGCGCGGCACCGCGACCAGCCGGAGCGGCTGGCGGCCCGATCCGAACAGTCGCGAGAACAGCGAGCCTTTGGCGAGCTTGCCTAGCCGCTCGTCGGTCATGCGCCTCCTCGAAGCGCGGCGATGTTCGCTGCGTAATGATCGGGACCGCCGCGGAACGCAGCGGTGCCGGCGACCAGCACGGTCGCGCCGGCGTCGATACAGAGCGGTGCGGTAGTTGCGTCGACCCCGCCGTCGACCTCGATATCGACCGCCAGGCCTTCCTTCGCGACGCGGTTGGCGATCGCCTCGATCTTCTTCAACTGCGAAGCGATGAACTTCTGCCCGCCAAAGCCGGGATTGACGCTCATCACCAGCACCAGGTCGACCTCGTCCAGCACATAGTCGAGCATCTTGGCCGGGGTCGCCGGATTGAGCGATACGCCGGCCTTCTTGCCCAACCCCTTGATCCGCTGGATGGTGCGGTGGAGATGGGGACCAGCCTCGGGGTGGACGGTGATGATGTCGGCGCCGGCTTCCGCAAACGCATCGAGAAAATTGTCGATCGGCGAGATCATCAAATGGACGTCGAAGACCTTGTCGCTGTGCGGACGAAGCGCCTTCACCACGCCGGGGCCGATGGTCAGGTTAGGGACGAAATGCCCATCCATCACATCCACATGGATCCAGTCCGCCCCGGCGGCATCGATGGCGCGGACTTCCTCACCGAGCTTGGCGAAATCGGCGGACAGGATCGAGGGTGAAATCAGGGTCATAGAGCCGATTAGACGGGATTAGCCATGCCGGACAAGGTGCGCGGTGAAGAAGCCGTCGAGTCCGCCTTCCTCCTCCAGCATCCCCGGCAGGACCCGGAGCCAGCCGCGCGGATGCGGCGCCACGCCGTCGACCAGGACGGGCGCCGGCTCGATCCGATAGTCCGGCCGCTCGGCGAGGAATGCCTCGATCCGCTCCTCCCCTTCCTGCGCTTCAAGGCTGCAAACGGCGTAAACTAGGCTTCCTGCTGGCTTCACCCAATCGGCGGCGCGGGTGAGCAAATTGGCCTGCAGCTCGGCGCTTTGTTCGACGATGGCCGGTCGGGCGCGGTAGAGAACTTCCGGGTGACGGCGGAAGGTGCCGGTCGCCGAACAGGGTGCATCGAGCAGCACCGCATCGAACGGCGCTTGCGGCGACCACTCCAATGCGTCAGCGACGATCGTTTCCGCCTTCAGACCAGTGCGCGAGAGGTTCTCGGAAAGTCGGGCCAGACGACTTTCCGAACGGTCGAGCGCGGTCACCTCATGCCCAGCTGCCGCAAGTTGCATGGTCTTGCCGCCCGGTGCGGCGCAGGCGTCGAGCACGCGCTTTGGCGCAGCCGGAATCAACCGCGCGGGGAGCGAGGCAGCCAAGTCCTGCACCCACCACCGGCCCTGATCGAAGCCGGCAACTCTCGTCACCGCGCCCGCATCGTCAAGCCGGCGGTGGCGAAGCGCCAGCGATCGCCCTTGGGAAAATGCATCGCACGCTTCATCGCTGGCGAAGCTGAGGTCGAGCGGTGGGCGATGCGCGATGGCGCGGCGGGCCGCCTCGACGACATCGTCGCCCCACGCCCCGGCCCAACGCTCCTCGACCTCGGCCGGAAGGCGGGGTTCGTCAATTGGTGGCACGCCCTTGCGGAGAAGCGCTCCCAGCACGCCGTGGACGAGGCGGCGAGGGCCGCCGTCCACCAGCGGCAGCGCCGTCGCCACCAGCGCGTGGTCCGGAGTGCCAAGGCCAATTCTTTGTGCGAGCGCCAGCCGCAGCACCATGCGCGCCTTGGCATCGTCCGGAAGGTTTTGTCGGGTCGCGCCATCGATCAGCGCATCCAAGTCTGGCAGCCGGCGCAGCGTTTCGCCGGCGATGGCGCTGGCCAGGGCCGCATCGGCCGGCGGCAGGCCCCGCGCTGCCTGCGCCGCATTGTCCATCGTCTGACCACGGCGCAGCACTGCATCGAGGATACGTAGCGCCGCTTTTCGAGCGTCGAGGCCTTCAGGGGTTGGCATGCGGCCCTTTAGGCATCATTGGCTTCGACATGAAACGGCCAAAGCATGTGAAGCCACCGGCCTATCTCAGCAAATCGCCGCCTGTGCCCGCGCCGGAGGTGGTCGAAGCCGGAAAGCCGGCGGGCGAGGAGAAAAAGCTCGATCCCACCCGCTATGGCGACTGGGAGAAGAAGGGCATCGCGATCGACTTCTAATCTTCCTCGTGGCGGGGAGGACGGCTGAGCATCGTTTCCAAGAGCTCGTCGATGCCGATCTTGCCCGCCAACAACGTCGCAACCGCGTCGACCAAGGGCATGTCGATATCGCGCTCCTTGGCGATCCGGTCGAGCACCGGGGCGGTATGGGCGCCCTCCGCCACCGTCCGCCGGTCCCGCATCAAGTCCGCGACATTTCTGCCTTCGCCAATCGCCTTCCCAAGCGAAAAATTGCGGCTGCTGGTCGAGGAGCAGGTCAATACCAGGTCGCCGAGACCGGACAGTCCTGCCAGCGTCTCCCGCCGCCCGCCCATTGCAAGGCCGAAGCGCACCATCTCTGCAAAACCGCGGGCGATCAGCGCGGCACGAGCATTCTGGCCCAGCCCACGGCCCTCAGCGACCCCGCAGGCAATCGCCAGGACATTCTTGACCGCCCCGCCGACCTCCGCCCCGGCGACATCCTCGGTGTAATAAGTGCGAAAATTGGCGAGCGTGATCCGGTCGCGCAGCGCCTCGCCAAGCACCTTGTCCTCGCAGGCCAGCGTCACCGCGGTCGGAAGGCCCGCCGCCACTTCATGGGCGAAGGTTGGGCCCGACAGGACCGCGATCGGCGAAGAAGGACAGACCTCATGCGCCACCTCATGCAACAGCTTGCCGCTCGATTCCTCGATGCCCTTGGAACAGAGGATCAGCGGCTTGCCCGGGCAAGGCGA
>DASWTR010000311.1:0-5515 GCA_036402035.1 Sphingomicrobium sp. | reverse complement strand
CTGACGTTGGAGGACAATGATGATTATGCTTAGCGCGGTGATTCTCGGCGTGGTCGCGAACTCCCCTGCCGCAACAGCGAAGCCGCCAATCACGCCGCCAACCGTCTATTACCTCCACGGCAAGATCGTCGAAGATCTCGGCCCCCGTGGCGTCAGCCCGCGCTTCGGTGCCTATGATTACCCCGGCATCATCGAGGCATTTCGCGATGCGGGCGTCGAGGTAGTCAGCGAGGTCCGGCCCAAAGACACCGACCCCCATGCCTATGCCGACCGGCTCGTCGTACAAATCCGCGGGCAACTCGCCGCCGGCACCCCACCGTCCCGCATCACCGTCGTCGGCGCTTCCAAGGGTTCGGTCATCGCATCGCTGGTCTCAACTCGGCTAAACATTCCGGGCGTGCGCTACGTGCTGCTGGCCAATTGCAACCAATGGCTGGCGCGCGAGATGAAGCCGAAGCTGACCGGCGAAATCCTTTCGATCTACGAGGCGTCCGATGAGATCGGCGGAACCTGCAAGCCGATCGTCGACCAGTCGCCAGCAGTCCGCAAGTTCGAGGAAATCCGGCTGGAGACCGGCCTCGGCCACGGCCTGCTGTACCGGCCGCTGAAAGAGTGGATCGCTCCGGCCGTCGCCTGGGCCAGGCGCTGAGCCCCACGCGCAGTCAGGAACCCGCGCCAACTTCCCGCCGTTATTTCCGGAAACCGCCCGATGGCGCCTGCCGCGCCCATGGCGACAAGGCAGCGCAATGGATCAACCGCGTTCAGACGATGAGCAGGAATATGGCGGGCCCCCAGGCTGGGAAGAATTCTTCGCCGATTGCCTGAGGCTTCTGACCGAAGCAGGCTACCCTTTTCTGGTGTCCGGAACCTTTGCGCTCGCCCACCACACCGGGATCGTCCGGCCGACCAAGGACCTCGATGTGTTCTGCAAGTCGGGCGACTATCCGCGCTTCCTCTCCAGCTTCCAGGAACAGGGGTACCGGACCGAGGTCGAGGACGAACGTTGGATCGCCAAGGTCTTCAAGAGCGAGAAATATATCGACATCATCTTCAATGTTTCGTCGGCCGTCGTTCCCGTCACCGACGAGTGGTTCGCTCACGCGCCGCAAACCCAATTATTCGGGCTTAATGTTCGAGTGACGCCGGCGACCGAATTCATTTGGTCAAAGATGTTCATGCAGTATCGCGATCGCTATGACGGTGCCGACGTTGCGCACATCATCCTCAAGAAGCATGAGGAAATCGACTGGCAGCGGCTGCTGAGCGGCGTCGAACTCTATTGGGAAGTGCTGCTCATGCACCTCATCAACTTCCGCTTCGTCTATCCCAGCGAGCGCGAACTCGTCCCGCGCTGGCTGTTCGACGAACTGATCGGGCGCCTGCAGGCGCAGGCCGACGTGCCGCCCTCGACGGTCCGCATGTGCCGGGGAAGGCTCTTGTCGCCAGCCGACTATCTGGTCGACGTCAACGACTGGGGCTTTGCCGACATGATCGGCAGGGCCGGGAGCGCGCAATATGGCTGAGCCGGGCAAGCTCACGCTCGCCGCCATGGGCGACCTGCACGTCGACGTGGCCAACGAGCATCCCTACCGGCAGACGTTCGCCGAGATATCCGACAAGGCTGACGTGCTGGCGCTGTGCGGCGACCTGACCAATTTCGGCCGGGTGCGGGAAGCGGAAATCCTCGCCGAAGAACTGCGCGCCGCAACCATCCCGGTGGTCGGCGTGCTCGGCAACCACGACTTCGAATCCGGCCATCTGAAGGAGGTGGCCCAGATCCTGCGCGACGGCGGGATGACCCTGCTCGACAAGCAGGCGGTAGAGATCGACGGCGTCGGGTTCGCTGGGGTCAAAGGCTTCATCGGCGGCTTCGGCCGCGGCGAATTGGGCTCCTTCGGCGAACCGGCGATCAAAGCGTTCGTCGAGGAAGGCCTGAACGAGGCGCGCAAGCTGGAGAATGCGCTTCGAACGTTGCGCACCGACCGCGCCGTCGTGGTGCTCCACTATTCGCCGATTCCCGATACGGTCGAGGGCGAGCCGCTCGAGATCTACCCCTTCCTCGGCTCCTCGCGGCTGGCCGAGCCGATCGACCGGTTCGAGAATGTCCGCCTAGCGGTCCACGGCCATGCCCACCGCGGCAGATATGAGGGCCGAACCTTGCGCGGCGTCCCGGTCTACAACTGCTCCATACCGGTACTGGAGGCGCTGTTCGGCCGGCCCTATACGCTGCTCGAGGTGTAGAGGGCGTTCGATCGCTCGCGTCGCCTTCATAACGATGCCGGCATTCCAGTGGTAGGTACCTTGCTTGCTACTGGCCCTGGCCACGGCATGCTGCAACCGGCCGTTGAAAGAGTGGATCGATCAGGCCATCGGATAGGCAAAGCGCTGAGGCTGATCGCAGTTGGAGACCATTTTTGCATCTGAAGTCAGCCGCCGTGGACCTCGAGGGCAATCTGGTTGCCCAAGGGACGATGAGCCACCCCGTCGACGATGCAGAGGAATTTCCGCCGAGCGGGATGGACCAGCTGAAAATCGGCCGAGACGCCTGCATGACGGTCATTCAATGCACGGCGGAGCGGGAAGATTCCGGCTTCTTCCGAACGAACGAGGTCGGGCCACTGCTCAGGGTACCGGAAGCCCTGTCCGTCATAATCATGCGTGCGCTGCATCGGGGCGCGAAGGGGGCAATGATTGCGACGATCGGCCATCAGGAGGGAGAGCTCGCCAGCTCATCCAGCCGGATTGCAGCCTTGAGTCAGCCCTTGTCGGACTGGCGGTTACGCATCGAAGAGACCGGGGGCGACGTTAATGTCGCCATCTCTGCTGCCCTCCACGCCGAGCATCTTCGTGGGTGGCGAAGCAGCGAACGAAATTTCTGGGCCGGCCAGCCCGGGGCTCGAGTCGAGGCTCGTTTCTCGATCGATGCGGCAACTCGGACGGCATGCTTTGGCGCCTATATACCGGATGACAGGAGCGACGAGGGAGGCGTGCCCGCGCATCCCTTGGCGTCCAAAGGCTCCCTGCTGAATATCGAAAACGCACCGGTTGGCCCTCTCCGCGAGTTTGGGATTCGGAACGGACGCTGGGTCATGTTCAGCCTCGGCTCGCTAGACAGTCCGATGTCAAGCTTCACCGAGCATCGCGATGTCCAGCGGCTCTCCAACGGCTTTCTGTCTCTCGGCGATTATGTGTGGCCGCGTCTGTGGATAAGGGGCGCCGATCTCGGCTCAATCGTCAGGTCTCTGGATGCAGCGCCCATCCGCCTTTCCGGCAACGGTATCGCCGCCTCGCTTAGTAACGACGGCCGTGAGGGCTGGAGCGAACGCGGGTACGACGTCGCCATCGAGCTACGCCTTTCCGCGGCCGGCCTGGTTCTGGACTACCACCTCACCGTGGGATCCCGCCGCGTCAAGGAGCAGGTGATTCTGCCGTGGGAACTGCTGATCTTGAGATATCCGGCCCTAGCACGAAAGCGCCAAGCGATCCTCGACGGATGCGCAGGGGAATGACGCTCGCCTTCTCATGTGCGAAGCATTAGCCGGAACAGCCTAACGCTGCCCTTTCGCCACATTTGTCGCTAAACGCCCGCCATGCATTTTCTCGACCAGGCAAAGATCTTCATCCGCTCCGGCGCCGGGGGGCCGGGCGCGGTCAGTTTTCGGCGGGAGAAGTTCATCGAGTTCGGCGGGCCCGACGGCGGCGACGGCGGCAAGGGCGGCGACATCGTGTTCGAGGCAGTGCCCGGCCTCAATACGCTGATCGACTTCCGCTACACCCAGCATTTCCGCGCGCCGCGCGGCAAGGGCGGCGCCGGGTCGAACATGACCGGCGCTGGCGGCAAGGACCTGGTGATCAAGGTTCCGGTCGGGACCCAGATCCTGGCCGACGACGAGGAGCGGACCCTGCTCGCCGACTTCACCCGCGAAGGGCAGCGGATTCATTTCCTGAAAGGCGGCGACGGCGGGCGCGGCAATGCCAGCTACAAGACCTCGACCAACCGCGCCCCGCGCCAGCATGGTACCGGCTGGCCGGGCGAGGAGATGTGGGTTTGGCTGCGCCTGAAGCTGCTCGCCGATGTCGGGCTGGTCGGCCTGCCCAACGCCGGCAAGTCGACCTTCATCAACGCCGTCACCAACGCCCAGGCCAAGGTCGGCGCCTATGCCTTCACCACACTCCGCCCGCAGCTGGGCGTAGTCAGCCACAAAGGGCGGGAATTTGTCGTCGCCGACATCCCCGGCCTGATCGAGGGCGCGGCGGAAGGTGCCGGGATCGGCGACCGATTCCTCGGCCATATCGAGCGCTGCCAGGTGCTGCTGCACCTGGTCGATGCCAATGACGAGGATGTTGCCACCAGTTATCGCATCGTGCGCGACGAGCTCGACGCTTATGGCGAAGGACTGGCCGACAAGCCGGTGGTGCTGGCGCTTAACAAGATCGACACGCTCGATGAAGAGCTGATCGCCGCGCTCACCGCCGAGCTGGAGCAGGCCAGCGGAAAGAAGGTCTTCCCGATCAGCGCCGCCGGCGAAATCGGCCTTGAGCCGGTGCTCGATGCACTCGGCGACCGGATCAGCGCCGAACGGATCGACGACGATGGCCCGGCCGAGCCGATCGAATGGTCGCCCCTCTGAAGCTGGCAATCACCGGTGCGACGGGATTCGTCGGCGGCCGATTGCTCGAACTAGCGCTGGCGGCCGGCCACGATGTGCGCGCCCTTGCCCGTAGACCGCAAACGGAACGCGACGGCGTAACCTGGGTCGAGGGGGCACTCGACAGGCTCGACAGCCTCGAGCGGCTGGTCGAGGGTACCGACGCCGTGATCCACGTCGCCGGGGTGATCAACGCACGCGATCCGGCCGGGTTCGAGGCCGGCAATGTCACCGGAACCAGCGCGGTGCTGGCCGCCGCCGAGCAGGCGGGTGTCTCCCGCTTCGTCCATGTCTCCTCGCTGGCGGCCCGCGAGCCGAAACTATCCCTCTACGGTGCCAGCAAAGCGGGCTCCGAGGCATTGGTCAGTGCTTCTTCCCGATCAACGGCGATCGTCCGCCCACCCGCGGTTTACGGCCCCGGGGACAAGGAAATGCTCGAGCTGTTCCGAATGGCGAAGCGCGGCTTCGTGCTGCTCCCGCCGCAGGGCCGACTGTCGCTGATCCATGCCGACGACCTCGGCCGCCTGCTGCTGGCGCTGGCCGACCCGAATGCGCCGAAGGGCCTGCTGGTCGAGCCGGACGATGGCCGCCACGGCGGCTGGAGCCACGAAGAGTTCGGCCAGGCCCTGGGTCGTGCGCTCGGGCGGCGGGTCGTCACCCTTTCTACGCCCCGTCCGATCCTCACTGCCGGCGCGAAAATCGACCGGCTGCTCCGCCGCGACCGAGCCAAGCTCACGCAAGACCGCGTCGCCTATTTCTGCCACCCCGATTGGATGGTCCATCCCGGCCGCGGGGCGCCGGAAAGCTTGTGGAAGCCCCAAATCGATACCGAGCAGGGCCTCGCCGATACCGCCAAATGGTATCGC
>DASWTR010000310.1:0-1506 GCA_036402035.1 Sphingomicrobium sp. | reverse complement strand
CCTGTTCCCTATATGTTCTCATACGCCCATGCAGAGACTCGATCCTGAAAGCCTGGCGATTCACCTGGAGGTGGCGCTGGCGACGGCGCCGCAGCGGACGCTCGACAATTTCCGGGCGGCGGAGCGTTATCATCCGACCGCCACGGCCGACTTGGCGCGGCACCTGGCCGACCGGCTGATCGGCGTGGAATTCTCCCTGGGCGAAGATTGGGTCGATCCCGAGGCGCAGCGCTCGCTGTTCAATGGAAAATGCTGACCGGCGGGCGCCGTTCGGCTGGATTCCGGGTAAGGAGAATTACCGGGCCTATCGCCACATCACCGACTGCGCGCTGTTCCATGCCAATGTCCGGGTGACCTGCCGGCGGTGCCGTAGCGCCAAGATATTCAGCGGCTATGCCTTGTGGTGGCTGTTTGAGCGCAAACGTTGGGACGATAGCCTGCGAACCGCCGGGCGGCGGTTCCGATGCACCAATTGCAGTTACAATCGCGTCGGCCGGCAGGGCCGGGCGGCGGTCGAACTGACCGTGACCGATGAGCAGCCGACCGGCGCGCAACCGCCAATGCCCGAAGAGCGCGAGTGGAAGCGGCTGGTCAACCGGCACCGATCCTGATTAGCTGCCCCTCAGATGTGCAATCTCTATCAGCTGAAGAAGGGTGCGGACGAAATCCGCCAGCTTTTCGCCGGGTTGGGCGTGCAGCTGAGCTTTCCCGAAGGCGTACCCAATCTGGAACCGAAGGACATCCGGATCACCGACCCCGCCCCGATCGTGCGGATGGGCCAGGCCGGGCCGGAGATGGTCATCCGCCGGTGGAGCTGGCCTGCGCCAAACGGCAAGCCGGTGTTCAACATGCGCTCCGAAGGGCGCAAGTTCAGCAACCGCTGCCTGGTGCTGGCCGATGGATTCTACGAATTCTCGGCGCCCGAAGACCCCAAGGCCAAACGCAAGGATAAGTGGCTGTTCACGCCGGTCGAGGGCGGCCTGCTAGGCATCGCCGGCGTGACCCGCGCCGTGCCGGAGCATGGCGAGGCGTTCAGCATGTTGACCGCCGAGCCGACCCCGGATGTGGCGCCAATCCACACCAGGCAAGTCGTCCTGCCGAGGCCCGACCGCTGGCTAGCGTGGCTCGATCCTTCGACGCCTGTGCCGGAGGCGGAGATCTGGTCAAGGGTGGGGGCGGAGCGCGTCGGCTGAGGGGAGAGTGAGGCCGTCACGAAGTGAATTCGTGACGTCGGCCCTGTCCGCTTCGTGGCAGGCCGTCCGGCTCTCGCGTCTCTCGGCTAAGCCGAAGCGGCGGGTTCAGCTTGCGCTGACTACGTTCCGCCGTCGGTCGGCTTAGCCTCGGCGCTTCGAGCCAGCTTCTTCCTCAGCTGCTGCTGGGCCATCGCCAGATAGGCGGCCGCCTGCGGATCGCTGCCGTGCGCGTCGAGGAGGTCCATGGCTTCGGTCACGAGCTGCAGCGCCCGCTCGAGCGACTGCTCCCGCCGACCATGGCCACGCGCACCGG
>DASWTR010000309.1:0-2392 GCA_036402035.1 Sphingomicrobium sp. | reverse complement strand
TGGTCCGCCCGGGCGGCTGGCCGCTGGTCGGTGGCATCCTCGTCATCATCGGCGCCATCGACGCGGTTGTCGCACCGCGCATCCTCAAGAAGGGCTGGGAGCGGCTCGAAAAGTGAAGCGCTTCTGGAAGACGGTGGAGCTAGTCGAGGCCGACGGCGGATTCGGTATCGCCCTCGACAGCCGGCCGGTGAAAACGCCGGCGCGGGTTGCCTTGGTCGTCCCGGCGAAACCCCTTGGTGAGGCCATCGCCGCCGAATGGAGCGATTGCGGCGCAGCCATCGACCCGCGCGCCATGCCGCTGACCGGCCTCGCCAATGCGGCGATCGACCGGATCGCACCGGACAAGGCCAACTACGCCGCCGGCATCGCCGGCTATGGCGAGACCGACCTGGTCTGCTACCGCGCCGAGGGCCCGGAAACCTTGGTCCGCTGGCAGGCCGAAAGCTGGGACGCGCTGCTCGCCTGGGCGCGGCGGCGCTACGACGTCGATTTCAATTGCCAGACAGGGATCATGCACGTCCCTCAGCCGGAGGAGACGGTCCGCAAGCTGGCCCACGCCGTCGCGACGCTCGATGCTTTTCAGCTGGCGGGCCTGTCGCCGCTGGTGACCATTGGCGGCTCGCTAGTCGCCGGGCTGGCGGTGCTGGAGGAAATGATGCCGGCTGAGGCGGCATGGGAGGCGGTCAGCCTCGACGATCGCTGGCAGCTCGAGCAGTGGGGCGACGACCCAGAAGCCCGGACGGCGCTCGACGCCCGGCGCCGCGACTTCCTCGCCGCGGCGCGCTTCCTCGAACTGCTTTAGTTAGGACGAGCGACCAGCTCCCTGACGAAATTCAATAAGTAAGGCTGGCGCTGACGCCGGAGGCGCTCCGCCGCGATGATTGCCCGGACGTCGGCCAGGCATTTGTCCATGTCCTCGTTGATCAGGACATAATCATATTCCGCCCAATGCCCGATTTCGCCCGCCGCGCGCCGCATCCGCCCGGCGATGATCTCGTCGCTGTCGGTACCACGCTCGTGGAGGCGGCGCTCCAGCTCCTTCATCGACGGCGGCAGGATGAAAATCAGCACCAGGTCGGTCCGGAACGCATACTCAAGCTGCTGGGTGCCTTGCCAGTCGATGTCGAACAGCGTGTCCCGGCCGTCCTTCAAGGCTTCCTTGATGGGCTCCTTCGGGCTTCCGTAGAGATGGTCGAACACATAGGCCCATTCGGCAAATTCATCGGCCTCGATCAGCCGGTTGAACTCGGCCTCATCGACGAAATGATAATCGACACCGTCGGCCTCTCCCGGCCGGGGCGGGCGGGTCGTCGCGCTGATCGACATGGTAATGTGCGGATCAGCCTCGAGCAGCATTCGGCTGATGGTCGACTTGCCTGCGCCCGACGGGGACGAAAGGACGATCAGCAGGCCGCGGCGGCTGCGCTGTTGGGAAAGACGGGTCGGTTCGGCCATGCGCGCTGTTGCCTTGGCGGTCGCCGGTCCGTCAAGCGCCGTGCCAAATCCGTTTCATTGTGCAATGCACAAAAAATGCTTGAAAGCCATGCCGCACTGCACTATGTTGCAGCGCAGCAAAGGGAGTTTTGAAGTGGCTGACGAGACCAAAGTCGAAGAGAAGATTGAGGCGGTTGTCGAGGCGGCTGCGGCACCTGTGAAGGCCGTTGCCGAGAAGGTCCAGGAAGCGGCAATCGAGGCGAAGCCCGCCCCGAAGGCTGCCAAGGCCAAGCCGGTTGCTCGTCGCACCCGCAAGGCTCCGGCCAAGATCGTCGAGGCCGTCAAGCAAGTTAACAAGCGCGCTGCCAAGTCGGTCAAGCGCGCGCGTACCGCGGCGAAGGCCAAGCGCATCGCCAGCGTCAACCAGATCGAAGGGACCAAGACCATGACCTATGATTTCAACCAGCTGTTCGCCGGCTTCCAGCTTCCCGGCGCCGACAAGTATCAGCAGTTCGTTTCCGAAGCCGGCGAGCGCAGCCAGCAGCTTGCTGCCAAGTCGCAGAAGGCGGCGGAGGAGTTCAGCGAGCTCGCCAAGGCCAATGTCGAGGCGATCGTCGAAGCCAGCCGCATCTATGCCGGCGGCGCCAAGGCGCTCGGCCAGGACGTGATCGCGTCGGGCCGTGACAGCATCGAGCAGGCTTCGGACGCGGTGAAGACCCTGGCCGAGGCGAAGTCGCCGGCCGAGTTCTTCCAGATCCAGTCGGAGCTGGCCCGTGCTTCGTTTGATCGCTTCGTCGCCGAGACGTCGAAGCTGACCGAGCGCGTCGTCAAGCTGACGGGTGAGGCGGTCGAGCCGCTGCAGACCCGCGCCAGCCTCAATGCCGAGCGCATCAACACTTTGGTTGCCTAACCCTCTCCCCTCTTTGGAAGGCAACCCAGTAAGGCGGCCGTCTCCCTC
>DASWTR010000308.1:0-4014 GCA_036402035.1 Sphingomicrobium sp. | reverse complement strand
GCGCGGGGAGAAGGCGGGCCTGCCGCGGCAGATTTGGGGATCGATCGCGGTCCTCGCTCTCTTCAACAACGCCATCCCATTCATCCTGTTCGGCTGGGGTCAGACGCATATCGCTAGCGGGCTTGCCGCGATCCTCAATTCGACCACGCCGATCTGGGGCGTGGTGGTGGCCCATCTTTATACGGACGACGAGAAGCTCAGCGGGCGCAAAGCGGTCGGCGTGCTGCTCGGCTTTGCCGGCGTCACGGTGATGATCGGCCCGGCGCTGCTCGGCTCGCTCGGCAACAATGTGCTGGCGCAGCTCGCATGCGTCACCGCCGCTCTCTGCTACGCCTTCGCCGGCGTGTGGGCGCGCCGCTACCGCGGCATGGGCGTCAAGCCGATCTCGGTCACCACCGGACAGCTCAGCGCCGGCGCGCTAATGATGTTGCCGCTTGCGCTGCTGGTCGACCGGCCGTGGCTCGACGCGATGCCGTCGCTGACAGCGCTCGGTGCGATTGCCGCGTTGGCGGTGGTGTGCAGTGCCTTCGCCTATATCCTGTATTTCCGGCTGATCGACCGCGCCGGGGCCACCAATGCCCTGCTGGTCACATTGCTGGTTCCGCCGGTGGCGATCCTGCTCGGCGCGCTGGTGCTCAACGAAGTCATCGAGCCGCGCGATTTCGCCGGGCTGGCGCTCATCGCGCTCGGACTCGCCGCCATCGACGGGCGCCTATTCCAGGCGATGCGGCGCAAGGCTGTCGCCTAACCCAGCTCCGCCAGCAGCTTCTTCGCTTCCTCGCCGGTCCAGTCGAGGTCGCCGACATAGCGCCACACTTCCTTGCCCTGAGCGTCGTAGAGGATCGTCGTCGGCAAAATCTGGGTGCCGAGCGCCGACGATAGGGCCATCTGTTCGTCATGGAACGCAGCGAAACGACCGATATCGCGTTCCCCCAGGAAGGCCTCAACCGAGCCTTGCGGCGCCATGTCCTGGCTGACCGCAATCACGCCCAGCTTACCCTCTTCGGCCTGCGCCTGTTCGAGCTGCTGCAACGTCGGCAATTCCTTGATACAGGGCGCGCACCAGCTGGCCCATAGATTGACCAGCACCGGCGTTCCGTTGAACTTCGACAGGTCGAACTCGCCGCCGTCGGGGTTCTTGAACTTCACCGTGGGCGCCGGCTCGCCCTTGTGGCTGCGGTCGACGCCCTTGCCCTCCTGGGCGGCGGCAGCGGGCGCTTGAGGCTCTTCCGCCTTTTGCCTATCGCAGCCGGCGAACATCGGCGCTGCGGCCAGCAGCAGGAGAGGGACGATCAGCCGCACGGGCAATTCCAATCAAATGTGGGGCGGGCGCTTTGCGGGCGGACCGGCCGCGGTGATGCGCGAGATAAATGCCTCGATCGGGATCGACAAGCGATTGTGGCGCGAGGACATCGAGGCGAGCCGGGCGCATGCGGCGATGCTGGGCAAGCAGGGCATCATCTCCGCCGAGGACGCCGAGGCGATAGATGGGGGATTGCTTAAAGTCGCCGCTGAGATCGAGGCGGGTAAGCTGGAAGAGGATCCGGCGCTCGAAGACATCCACATGCATGTCGAGCATCGGCTCAAGCAGCTGATCGGCGACGCCGCGGGACGGTTGCACACCGCCCGGTCGCGCAACGATCAGGTGGCGACCGATTTTCGCTTGTTTGTGCGCCGTTCGATCGACGAAGCGGTCGCCGGGATCGACACGCTCGAACTCGTTCTGCTGGACCGGGCCGAGGAGCATGCGGGCAGCGTCATGCCGGGCTTCACCCATCTCCAGTCGGGGCAGCCGGTGACCCTCGGCCATCACCTCATGGCCTATCGCGAAATGCTGATGCGCGATCGCAGCCGCTTCGTGGACGCCCGCATCCGGATGAATGAATCGTCTTTGGGCAGCGCAGCGCTGGCCGGGACGGGATTTCCGATCGACCGCGACGCCACGGCAGCGTCGCTCGGCTTTTACCGGCCGACCGCCAACAGCCTCGACGCGGTCAGCGACCGCGACTTTGTCGTCGATTATCTCCACGCCGCCGCGCTTTGTTCGGTCCATCTGTCGCGACTGGCGGAGGAAATCATCCTGTGGGCGTCGCAACCATTCGGCTTCGTCAAGCTGCCCGACGCCTGGTCGACCGGCTCGTCAATCATGCCCAACAAGCGCAATCCGGACGCGGCCGAGCTGGTACGCGGCCATTCCGCGAGGATCATCGGCGACCTGGTCGCACTGCTGGTGCTGCTGAAGGGCCTGCCGCTGGCCTATGCCAAGGATCTTCAGGACGACAAGCCGCCGCTGTTCGACGCACATGATCTGCTTGCACTCAGCCTCGCCGCAATGGCCGGCATGATCGCCGACCTGGAATTCGTCCCCGAACGGATGCGCGCAGCGGCGGCGGCCGGTCACGCCACGGCCACCGACCTGGCCGACTGGCTGGTGAGCGAGGCGGGCGTCCCGTTCCGCGACGCGCACCACATCGCCGGTCGCGCCGTTGCCGTCGCCGAGACGTCTGGCAAAGCGCTCGATCAGCTCACCTTGGCCGAACTGCAAGCGATCGACCATCGCATCGACGAGCGCGTGCTGCCGCGCCTGTCGGTCGAGGCGTCGGTTGCGTCGCGCCGCTCGGCTGGCGGGACCGCGCCGGAACGGGTACGGGAAGCGATCGCCGCGGCACGCGCCCAGATCGCCGCTCGGGAGGCCAAATGAGGAAACTGCTGGTCATTGCCATCCTGGCGCTTGCGGCCACCGGGTGCGCGCGGGTCGCCGATTTGCAGCCGCAAGCCGGCAAGTCGCTGCCGCAGAAGCCGGCGCTGGCCAGCCGTGCGCTAACCGCCGCGGAGTTGCTCCAGCTGCCGCCGCACGCCGACCCCGAGCGCGTCGACGAACTGACCAAGCGCGGCGAAGTCCGGCAGGCCGACCGGTTCGACCTGCCGCCACCCGACGGAGAGGCGATTCCCCCGGCCGTGAACGAGCAGCCGACACCAAGCACGACCGGGCCGGACAACCAGGAACCGCAGCGCCCATGAACCCCAGGCCGGTCAGCAAGGCGATCTTCCCCGTCGCCGGGCTAGGTACGCGCCTGCTCCCCGCGACCAAGACCATGCCAAAGGAGATGCTGACGGTCGTCGACCGGCCGCTGATCCAATATGCGGTCGACGAAGCGCGCGAAGCGGGCATCGAGCAGATGATCTTCGTCACCGGCCGCGGCAAATCCAGCCTGGTCGATTATTTCGACCTGAGCTTCGAGCTGGAAGCGGTGATGGAGAAAGCCGGCAAAAGCCTGGAAGCGCTCGCTCCCGCACGCGCAGCAAGCGGCGAGATCGTCTCGGTCCGCCAGCAGCAGCCGCTCGGCCTGGGGCATGCGGTCTGGTGCGCGAGGCATATCGTCGGCGACGAGCCCTTCGCCGTGCTGCTGCCCGACGATTTGATGGTCGGTCAGCCCGGCGCTCTCAAGCAAATGATCGACGCCTATGCCGAGCTGGGCGGCAACATCGTCTGCGCGCAGGAAGTGCCGGCCGACAAGACCGGCAGCTATGGCATCATTACGCCCGGCAAAACGAGCGACCGGGCGACCGAGGTCAAAGGGCTGGTTGAAAAGCCCAAGCCGGAAGCGGCGCCTTCCCGGCTGGGCGTGGTCGGCCGTTACATCCTCCAGCCGGAGGTGATGGCGATCCTCGAAAAGGGTGAGCGCGGAGCGGGCGGCGAGATCCAGCTGACCGACGGCATGGCCAGGCTGATTGGGAAGCAGCCGTTCCATGCAGTGGAGGTGGACGCGGTGCGCCACGATTGCGGCGACAAGGCGGGCTATGTTCTCGCCAATCTCGCCATCGCGCTGGAGCGCGAGGATTTGCGCCCGAAGATCGAGGAGTATCTGGCTAGTCGCGGCTGACCAGCTGCTCCAGCTTCAGCCGCTCGGCCTCGCTCTGCTGGAGCGCCGCGCGCAATTCGCCGAGCTCCAGCGAGCGGGTGATGACCCGCGCGTCGAGGTTCGCATTGTCGGCGCGCAATTCCTTGACCGA
>DASWTR010000307.1:0-14305 GCA_036402035.1 Sphingomicrobium sp. | reverse complement strand
GATGATGCCGACACGCTCCGCCTGGTTGCCAGCGCGTTGGAGGGCGTAGCGCAGGTTCATTCGACGCCAAGTGTCGCGGAAGCGAAGGCTTCGATCCCGCGCTATGAATTCGATGCGATCATCATCGACGTTGGAATGGCTGACGGAAGCGGGCTCGAGCTGGTGCCGCTGATCCGGAAACGGGATCGGCGCATCCCGATCATTTTGTTCACCGCGCTCGACCGGGAGCATGGTGCGGATTCGGATATCGACGCCCACCTTACCAAATCCAAGTCGGACCTTGGCGAGTTGGTCTCGACTGTCGAGGAGCTACTAACCGAGGCGGAGGGTGCCCGATGACCGACAGGATCCTCTACGTCGACGATGAGGACGATATTCGCGAAGTCGCGGTCATGTCGCTGGAACTTGACCCGGCATTCGAAGTGAAGGCTTGCTCGTCGGGCGCCGAGGCGCTGGAGATTATTCGCGACTGGAAGCCCGACCTCATTCTGCTCGACGTAATGATGCCGGGGATGGACGGCCCTACGACCTTCCGCCATTTGATCGCGGAGCATGGAGCATCGGCTCCACCCGTATTGTTTTGCACTGCTCGCCTGCAGGCAAGCGACATACAATCCTATCTTGCGCTTGGGGCAAAGGGCGTGGTTTCCAAGCCGTTCGACCCGATGACGCTGTCGCAACAGGTGAGATCGCACCTCGAATGACCGGGTGGGACGACAAGATGAGTGGGCTGCGACAGCGCTTCATCGATCGCACGGCTGCCGACCGGGCATTGCTTGGTGACGGCATTCGGCGCGACCGCGGGGAGTTGGAGCTGATTGCCCATCGGATCAGTGGCAGCGCCGGCATGTTCGGTTTTGTCGAGCTGGGCACCGCAGCGGAGGAGCTGGAGGAGGCAATCCGCAACTTGTGCGACGAGTCCACGCTGGAAAAACATGTCATGCGGCTGGATGCGGAAATTGATCGGATTCAGCCCCGCTGAAAGCCGCGCCGAGTCATCTGACCCCAGCCCTGCTGCTTACGCAGGAACTGCCAAAGCCCGCGCAGACGCCAGAAATTGCTGATCTGCCGATAGCCGAAATTCTCGGCGATCGCGACCAGCGTCAATATTGCCAAATCCCTCGCCCTGGGAAAGCGGCGGAGCTCCACCTCTTCGAGGATGAGCGTGGCCACACTGACGAATATCCCAAAGGTGAAGGTAATGGCGAGATAGGCCAGCAGATAGTCGATCGAGAGGAGGCCCACCGCCCAGAGCAGCGGGACCAACACATAGCCAAGCAGCTCGATCACTGGGCCTAGCACGTCGACGATCAATATCTGCCCGAACCCCAGAAACCCGATCCGCCCGTAGCGCGGATTGAACAGCATGTCGCGATGTCGGGCGAAGGTTTCGAGTGAGCCGCGTTGCCACCGGGCCCGCTGCCGTCCGAGCACGCGGATGTCTTCTGGTGCCTCCGTCCAGCAGACCGGGTCGGGGATGAATTCGATGCGGTAGGGTTTGTTACCGTCACGCATATGGCGATGGAGTTTGACAACCAGCTCCATGTCCTCGCCCACCGTTCCATGGCTATAGCCGCCAACCTCCAGTGCAACGCGTCGTCTAAAGAGACCGAAGGCGCCGGAGATGACGGTCAGCGCCTGCATCCGGCTGAGCGCCAGTCGCGCCATCAGGAATGCCCTGAGATATTCGACGATCTGAACCAGGGCGAGGAAATTGCGCGGAATCCGGACCTCGGTCACACGACCGGATTCGACCGTGCAGCCATTGGCAAGCCTGATCGTTCCGCCGACCGCGACCACCTCGTCGGGATTGTCGACAAAAGGGCCAACCGCGCGAAGCAGGGCATCCGACTCCAAGATCGAGTCCGCGTCGATCGAACAGAAGAGCGGCGATCGTGCGACGTTGATGCCGGCGTTGAGCGCGTCGGACTTCCCGCCATTCTCCTTGTCGATCACCAGCAAGGCGGGAATTCGAGGGCTCGCATAGAGGCCGCGGATAGGCGCATGCGCGACGGTGCGATCGAAGTAGCGATCGACCGGTTCCAGGCCGAACTGGCTTATGACCTGCTGCAGCGTGTCGTCGCTGGAGCCGTCGTTGATGACGATCACTTCCACGTCGGGATAATGTAGCGCGAGGAGTGAGTTCACGCTTTCGACGATCGTGACTTCCTCGTTGAACGCCGGCGCGAGGATTGCAATGGGCGGCACCCGGTCGCCGTAGCGCTGCCAAAGCAGGGAAGAACCGGAAACCGGCGGACGCTTGGCGAGGGACAGGCCGGCGAAAATCAATTGGACAATATAGAGCGCGGTCTGGACCAGGCCCGTTCCGATTACGACCCAGGCGATCGTCTCCGCGATGGCTATGACCCACGGCTGCCAATCGGTCATGCGGCAATACCCTGCTCAGCCAGGGTCAGCCGGGCGGCCGAGCGAGCGGGTTCGCTGGCCCCCTCTGCCGCCTCCGCGAGCAGTTCCACGCCCGAATTGCCAAGTCTGACCAGCGCCTCTCCGGCCCTGAAGCGGACCCACCAGTCGGCATCGCTAAGCATGTCGGCAAGCGGCATCGCAAGTTCTTCAAGGCCGATCCGGCCGGCCGCTTCGGCTGCGGCCGCCCTGACCCACCAGGTGGACCCATTAAGCCAGCGGCGCACCGCGGGCGCGCCGGCCGGGTGATTGAACGCGCCTAAGGCTCGGAGATATCGCGGCAGATGCTCGCTCTCCGCATCGGTGGCGAGAGCTAGCTGATTGATGACCGGGACCAAGCGGAAGTCGCCGGATCCGGCCAGCGCATCGATCGCGGCCGCCTTGACCGCGGCAGGCATCTCTGGGTCCGTTATCAGGCTTTCAATTTCGCCGGGCCGGTCTGATGCGATTTTCTGGAACAGATTGATGATCAGCATCGACTGCTCGCTGCTGCCGATCCGCAGGCGTTCGATCAATAGCCTCGCCGGCGGCGATCGCCCGGACACGGCTAGGCCCAACGCGGCTGCCAGGCGGACATCGGGATTGCGATCGCCAAGTGCCCTTTCGAGCGCGGCTGTCGATTCCGTGTCAGGGAAGAAGGCTAGGCTTTCCGCAGCTAATACGCGCACACGCGGCGACCTCGCGGAAAGTCGCTTCCTGATCGTCGCGGCAACGCCGAGCCGTCCTGCGGCCGCGACCATTTGGTCGCGCTCCTCGCCGCGCACCAGCTGGATGAGCTCGACCGACAGGTCGGCCAGCAGCGGCCTCGACAGAGATGAGTTGGTAAGCCCTTGGGGGTCGGCATCGGGCTCGAGCAGAAGGGCCAGCAGGCGCGCGCGCTCACCCGCGACCCGCTGCCCCTTTCGTTCGGCGACGAGCCTCGCTGCGATCAGCCATGACATGATCGCCAGCGAGATGGCCGAGAGGATGAGGGACGTGTACCAAAGGCCCTGAAGCCCCATCAGAAACGGATGCCCGTACCGATCGCCAGCTGGGTCCGGCCTGCGCCTCCATCGGGCTTGTCGCGAGTGACCGAGAACCGGACAGCGCGGCGTTCGTCGACATCGATCACCGCACCCCCGAAGATGCTGAACGTGTCGATCACGACGCCTTCGGAAGTATCGGGCGCGTCGGCTACTCCGGCAAACAGCCGAAATCTTGGCGCGGCTTGAAGATCGCCTCTCGCCAACCATCCGCCGGCCCGGTGTCCATCCTCGACCACGTTGATCCAGCGCGCGGTGATCCACGCCCGGCCGCCGCCCAGATATTGCTCGATCCCCGGATTAAGCGTCCACACCGTCCCCGATGGATAGCGGGCACGGCGTGCATCGATCGTGGCGATGGTCGGGTTGTTTCCCTGGACAAGCTTGAAGCTGCCGCCTGCCCCGATCTGGTTTTTGGGACGGAAGTCTGCGTTCGGGGTGCCGCCAGCAAGCAGATAGGCGCTTGCCCTAGCCTCCGCCAAATCGAGCCGGCCTTCCATATAGAGGTCGGACTGCCCGAAGCGCCGCGCGCTCTCGATCCGACCGGTAAGGGCCACGCCGGGCCGTGCCTCAAAGCGGAGCTGTGCTGCCGCGTCGCGCCAGTCCCGCTGGCTGCGGCCGACCCAGGTATATGCGCCATCGACGTCGAGGCGGAATTTGGACGGAGAAGCCGCGCGGCGACGCTCGACAAGTGCGATGCCCTCGCTAGCGTCCTTGTAGGCCGGTGCAATTACCAGCGCCCTTCGGAATGAGTGCTCGGCATCGTCGATCCGACCGAGCGCGAGTTGGGCATAGCCAAGCTGCACCCATGCGTCGGCGTTGTCAGGGCTGGCGCGAACCAGCGGTTCGAGCAGTTCCACTGCACGTGCTGGGTTTCCCGCATGTCTTGCCGCGACCGCCTCCTCATAAGGCCTAGGTTCCTGTGCGATCGCGGGTTCTGCGATGAGCAAAAGCAGGATGGGAAGTCTTCGCATCACCGGCTTTTTCCTGTGAGCCTGTTCAGCCGCGCGACCAGTTCTTCGGGAATGAACGGCTTGGAAAGATAATCGGACGCGCCAAGATCCAGCGCGCCGACGATGTCGCGCTCCTGCTTGCGCGCCGTCAGCATGATCACTGGAATGGAGTGAAATCTTTCATCCTCGCGGATGCGCCGAAGCACCTCATAGCCGTTTACGACGGGCATCATGACGTCGAGCACGACCGCCGCGGGCGAGATAGCCTCCAACAGGTTCATCGCCTGCCCGCCGTCCTTGGCGGTGTGCACATCATACCCCCGCGTCTGGAGGCGGTGGGCCAGCAGTTCCAGAAGAAGCGGATCGTCGTCGCAGATCAGGACTGGAACTCGATCAACCATGAATCCCCGGTTCGCTCTATACGATTACTTAATCGGAAAACTGGCCAGTTTAGCTTTCCAGACTGTTAAGCTCGTTCGGCGAACAAGTTCCTCGCAGCGGTTTATTAGCGACAATTTTATTCGGATGTGCCTTAGGCAACACGGTACCGAATAAATTGGAGCACCGTTACAGGGAAGTAAATCGATCGAGCTCACCTGGAATAGCGCTCAGTCGCCGCTTTTGCCACAGCTTCGCACAAACGGTCGGCAGCCAGCGCGATGCGCGATTCAGCCGTCTCTCGATTGCGGGGGCTGTTTTCCACGCCTCGAGTTTCGGTGTTGAACGCGAGCAGGCTGCCCATGCGCTGGTCGGGGCAGAGGCTGAGGTAGGCACGGAAACCGTTCTGGTCGCCGTTATGGCCGACAAAGCGAACGGCCGGCCGCTGGTCGATGAAGAAGGACAGGCCGCTTTGCGTCGTTTCGGCCATTCGCCCCTGGGTGAAATCGTCGCCGGCAGCGATTTGCGGCCGCCACATCTCCTCGATCGAGGATCGCTTGAGAACCACATCATATTCTGCCTGGCGCCTGGGGTCGCCGAGCAAGAAGGCGACGTAACGCGCCATATCCGGCAGCGGCGCATTGAGCCCGCTGTTCGACACCGTCACTCCGGTATCGGCATCGAACGGAGCGACGACGCGCTTGCCCTCGCGGATGTAATAACTGCGCGAACGATGCGGGAGGAGATGCGGCGGGGTGCGGTCAAAATAGCTGGAGTACATCCTGAGCGGCTTCAGGATGTTCTTGTCGACATAGACTTCATAATCCTCGCCGGTCAGCCGCTCGATCACCTGGCCGAGATAGACGATGCCGGGATTGGAATAGCTGAAGCGCGTACCCGGCCGATGCAGCACTTCGGTATAGGGCAGCATCGCCTCGAGCTGCTCCCAGCCCGGCGGCTCGAACGGCTGCCATTCCTGGTCGCGCCACGGCCAGGTGCCGCCGCGAAAGCCGGCGCTGTGGCTCATCAGCTGGCGGATCGTGATCTTGCCGGTGTCGCCGAACTTGTTGTGCACCCGCGCCAGTTCCGGCACGTGGCGAATGATCGGATCGTCGAGCGACAGCAGGCCGCGGTCGCGCAGCTGCATGATCGCAATGCCGGTCATCGTCTTGGTGATCGACGCCCAGTGGTAGATCGTGTGGGCATCCACCGGGAGATGGGCCTCGGCGTCCTGCTCACCGAGATGGTCGGCGACGACGGTGCGTCCGTCGCGCACCACGTAGAAGCTGCTCCCGACGATCCCCGACCGCCGCATTTCCTCTCGATGGAATTTGCGGAAGTCTCCAACTGCTGTTTCGAAGGGACGATCCGCGGCCAGGGCCGGACAGCTGACCATGGCAGCGGCAAGCAGGAAGGCGGCGGCGCGATGCAGCATTGCTTTCAGCCCTTATCCAACAGCTTCTCCGCCGATCCAGGCAGGGACATGCTCGTCACGCAGGAAGGCCTCGGTGTCTCGACGTTCGCGCACGATTGCCCATTCCGCTCCGTTCACGAGCACTTCCGGAACAAGCGGGCGCGAATTGTAGGTGCTGGCCATGGTCGCGCCATAGGCCCCAGCGGTTCGGATGACCATCAGGTCGCCGGCCACCACTCGGTCGACGCGGCGGGCCGTCGCGAACGTGTCTCCGGTCTCGCATACCGGGCCGACGACATCGGCGATCATCTGCTGACCGCTGGGCGCGACCGCCTCGATCCCGTGCCAGGCGTCGTAGAGGCTGGGGCGCATCAGGTCGTTCATCGCGGCATCGAGGACCACGAACGGATTGGCCGCTCCCGCCTTCACGCGGATCACTTCGGTGAGCAGCACGCCAGCGTCGCCGACGATCAGCCGCCCCGGCTCGAACACCAGGCCGACATTCCAGCCGCTCGTCACGCGCGCCACCATCGCGCCATAGTCCTCCGGGCTGGGAGGCTCGTGCGTGGCCGGATCGTAGCGGAGCCCAAGCCCGCCGCCGAGGTCGGCGGTGCGAATGTCGTGCCCCGCCGCGCGTAACTCTGCGATCAGCGCTCCCAGTTTTACGAATGCTCGTTCGAGCGGCGCCAGGCTGGTGAGCTGGCTGCCGATGTGGACGGCGACCCCGACAAGGTCGAGCCCCGGCAGGTCCCGCACCACGGCCGCGACCGCAGGCGCATCCCCGATCGGGATGCCGAACTTGTTGTGGGCCGCTCCGGTTGAGATTTTCGCATGGGATCCGGCTTCGACGTCCGGATTGACGCGGATTGAGACGGGCGCGACGCAGCCCGTCGACGACGCTACCTGGGATAGCATCTCCGCCTCTTCGGCAGATTCGAGATTGAACTGGCGGAGCCCTCCGTCGAGCGCCTGCCGCATTTCCGCCGCCGTCTTGCCGACGCCCGAGAAGACGATCTTTTCCGACGGCACGCCAGCGGCTCGGGCGCGAGCATATTCGCCGCCCGAGACGACGTCGGCGCCCAGCCCTTCGGCGGCCAATGTCGCCAGCACGGCGGCGTTGGGATTGGCCTTGACCGCAAAGGCGACCAGCGGCTCGCCGAGCGCCGCAAGGGCGGACCGCAGCCGCCTTGCCTGGGTTCGCATCGCAGCGCTCGAATAGACGAACAAAGGTGTCCCCACCTCGCGCGCAAGTAGCGGTAGCGACACGCCTTCGCAGTGAAGGACTCCGTCGCGCAGGTGAAAGCAACTCATCACGCAAATCCTAACGTCGTGCCCATTTGCGTCGCCGCCAAGTGGGGCCACGACCGCCACCCGCGGGTGCGGGCAGCGGCCAACGGTCGAAAGGCGTGGCCGGACGAGCGGCCTCCCTCAGGCTACCAGATCTTCAGTCGCATGCCGACGCGGTAAGCCCGGCCGAGCAGGTCGCTGTACGTACTGTTGGCAGCGAGGCCGGTTTCGGGAAGCAGGATCGGGTCGGCGTCGAAGACATTGGTGACGTTGATGAAGAACTCGCCATCGCCGTCCCGCTTCCAATCGAACTTGAACGTCGCATTGAGGTCGACATAGGTCGCACCGTCGATGCTGTTGTCCTCGTAGGTTGGGAACTGGTTGGTCGAAACCGGGCAGCTGGTCCCGCATTCGATGCCTGTTGCGTCGTACCGACCGTCGCTCACTCCGCGTGCGACCGCCGTAAGCGTGTAATCGGGCGTGTCGTACGCCGCGCTGACGCGATAGATCCACTTCGGGGTGATCGACTGGGTGCCGGTGCCGATACCGAGCGTTCCCACGGAGTTTAGTGGTTTGAAGCCGGGCACGCCAGTGGTGACGGTGTTTTCGATGTAGCGGGTCGCGAGGCCGCGTATGGAGAAATTGCCGTTGCCGAGACGCATCCGGTACGCCGCTTCGAGATCCAGACCGCGCATCAGGATGCTCGAGAAGTTGACCGGTTGGCGCGCGATAAGGACGCGGGACGGATTGGCGGGATCGGGGGTGATCGCCGCGCAGAAGTCGGCCAGCCCTTCAAAGCAGCGATTGACGATGTCGTCCGCGCTGAGGCTGTCGATCGCATCCCTCACCTTGACGCGCCAGTAATCGAAGGAAACCGAGAAGCCGGGAAGGAAGCGGGGAGTCAGAACGGTGCCGACGCTCCAGGAATCCGCCTTTTCGGGGTCTAGGTTCAGGTTGCCGGTGATGGTTCCCAGATAGGCGAGGTTCTGGCCATAGGTAGCGGCGCCCGGCCCCGGTCCGGGGAAGAAGGGGTTGGTCACCGTCGAGGTATTGGCGGTACCCGCCTGATACAGCTCGTTGAGGTTAGGTGCACGAATATCGCGCGAGCGATTCGCCCGGATCAGGATGTCGTCGATCGGCTGCCAGGTGGCACCCAGCTTCCACGTAGTGACAAACCCGGAAGTGGAATAGTCGGTGCCACGGATAGCCCCGTTGAATTCGAGGCCGAGGCCAAGCGGGACAACCGTTTCGAGATAGGCTTCCTTAACGTTGTAGCTGCCCTTGCTGGGCCGGAAGTTGCCGACCGACCAGACCTGGGTCGTCGTGCCATTGTCATTCTGAATGGGCTGGAACTCGGCCGGCACGAAGCCGTCGATTTCTTCCTTACGATATTCCGCCCCGACAGCGACGCTGACATCGCCCGCCCAGGTCGCGAACGGGGTGAGGGAAAGGTTGGCGCCTACGACAGTCTGTTCAAGCACCTGGTCGCGGTATGGATCACCCAGGATATAATCGATCGCTGCCGGATCGGCGACACCGAGGCCGAACAGGTTGAGCGGGCGGCAGGCGGGATCGTCGTTTGTCAGATTGGCGTCGACGTTGATGGCGCACTGGATCGAACCCACCGGCAGGCCGCCGGGGTTGCCGGCGGGAGCGAACACCGCGTTGATCGCGTTGTTGCGGCGCACGGTCTGCTGGATGTTGATCAGCTGCTCGTGCAGCTTTGCTTTGCCGTACTGGCCGTAGACATCCCAGCGGGCTGGCTTTCCGAAGGCCTGGAATTCGCCCTCAGCACCGATCAAATAACGTTGCACCTTCCGCTTATTGTTCGATCCACGGTACGGCAGGTCAGCACCGCTGGTCGCTAAGACCACGTTGGGCTGGTTTCCGGTGCCGGTCGTGTTGGGTCTAGTTATAATGTTCGCGAGCGCGGCCGGCCCGAGCGTGTTGTAGAGGAATGCGTTGCAAGTCGTCGGGGCGGTCGCTCCCGCGCCGCAGTTGGTGGCATTGATCGAAAGGCCAGTCATCAGGTTCGGGCCGGCATTAAACAACGTTTCCTGCCGGTTGAACGAAGCCTCGGCGAACAGGGTGATCCCGTCGGAAACATCGAAGCTCAACCGCCCGAAGATGCCATAACGGTCCTCTTCCGGGTTGAGACCGATGCGGCGGCCCGTATCGTTGAGCCTCCAGTCACCACCTTGATTTAGTGATGGGCTGGTAGACGAAGCCTGTGCGGCTGGCGCGCACACATTTGCCGGTTGAGTCAGAGCGCCGTATTCATAGTGATTAACTGAGCCGCCCTGCCCGAAATAGATTCCGCACAATGTATTGTTCGTGGTGCCGGTCGAGGAGGTGATAAGCCCGCCGGGTGCCGAATTCGCCTGACCGACCTGCTTCCGGATCAGGTATCGCGGCGCCGACGGGTTGGCCGGCCACTCCGGGTTCTGGATGCGCACGAACCCAGTGTGGTTCCAGTCGCGGTCTTGGCCGACCTCGAAGATGCCGTCGGTATGGGCGATCTCGCCCGCTACGATCAGCCGCCCACGGCCGCCCGCGAACTTCAGTCCTCCGGTAACGGCCGCCGAGTAGTTGAACCCGTCACCACGATCGGTGATGCCGAGATCGCCTTCCAGCTTCAGCCCTTCATATTCGTTGTTGAGAATGAAGTTGGTGACGCCCGCAACTGCGTCCGAACCGTAAGCGGCCGAAGCGCCCCCAGTGACCACCTCGACCCGCTGAACCAATGACTGGGGAATGGTGTTGACGTCGACGATGCCGTTCGCGGTGGAGCCGACCGATCGGCGCCCGTTGACCAACACCAGCGTTCGGACGGTGCCAAGGCTGCGCAGGTTGAGCGCGTTGATGCCCGCTTGACCGTTGCTGAGTTCGAGGCGCGAGTTCGACGGTCGCATCGAGGCCGCGAGCGCGGGAAGCTGGTTGACGAAGTCGGCGATGTTGTTGGTGGGCGAGGAGTTCTCAATATCTTCCTCGGTCAACACCTGCAGCGGCGTCGGCGCCTGAAACCCGTCGCGTACGACGCGGGTGCCGGTGACGACGATAGTCTCGTCATCAAACGGTTCGTCCGCGGCCGGCGCGGGCGCCACGTCTTGCGATACCGGCTCTTCCGCGGGCGCGGTTTGGGCGAGCGCGGCGGTGGGAATCGCACAGGCCAATACCGCCAGCGCCGATCCAGAAAACAGAGTTAGTCTGAGTGTCCTCGAACCGAGCATCGCAACCCCCTTGAAGTTTGTTCTATTTTCTCTGGCCACATTAAGTACCGAGAAGACCTTCCACCGCCATAGTATCTGTTGGGCAAGCCATAACTTGGGGTCATTCCCGCTGGGCATGACCCCACAAATGAATGCCCATTGACTGCTTTCCTCCAGGCAGCAACCATCGCCCGAAAGGCCCCGAGGAGCGTGATGGCGCTGATTAGACCCGACTTTCCGAAGAGCTTCCTTGGCCACCGCGGCGATTGACGCACCCGTGGCGGTGCAGCCGGGCATTGCCAGGCTGCTACTGTACCTGCTGCTCGGCTTCTCCGCCGGGCTGCCCTTCTACATGTTCTCCACGGTGCTGGCGCTTCGACTGACCGAGCACGGGGTCGGCCTGGTGGTGATCGGCTTCTTCGCCTGGGTGACCTTACTTCCCACCTTCAAATTCCTGTGGGCGCCCCTGCTCGATCGGTATGATGTACCGGGCTTCGCCCGCTTCTGGGGCAAGCGGCGCGGCTGGATCATGCTGTCGCAGCTCGGCATTTTTTCGTCGCTGGTGGCGATGGGCGTGAGCTCGGCGGACGAGAGCCTGCCGCTCACCGCGCTGTTCGCGGTGCTGCTCGCCTTCTGGACCACCACGCTTGAAGTAGCCGCAGACGCGTGGCGGATCGAGCTGGCGCCAACCCAGGATCAGCAGGGCCCGATCGTCGCCGCCAACCTATGGGGATACCGAAGCGCGATGGTCGCCGCCGGCAGCGTGTCGCTGATCATCGCCGACAATGCCGGCTGGACCGCGGCCTATCTGTTGATTGCCTTCGCGGCGTTCATACCCTTTCCACTGCTGGTTGCCATGCGGTCAGAGGGGACTGGCGGCTCGCGCTGGCCGGCGCTGGCGACGGGGCTTGGAGCCAGCGCCGCGATCCTGCTGCTGACGGCGCTCGCTACGGCAGCGGTCGGCTGGGTCGTGCTAAGCTTGGCGCAAGGGGCCGGCATCAGCGCGAAGACCAATGTAACCCCGGCAGTGCTGGTCATCTGCCTGCTGCCGTTCATCGCGATGGCGATCGCGCTGCCGAAGATTCGACGCGCGCCTGCCTATGCACCGATGCGGCGATCCGCGGCGATCGGCCCCTATGTCGATATATTCTGGCGCTACAGCTACGGCGCACTGATCATCCTCGCCTTCGTCTCGTTGTACCGAATGGGCGACGTGTTAGCTCTGACGTTGTCGAAGCCGCTGGTGAAGTCGGTCGGCTATACGCTGACGCAGATCGGCGTCGCCGACGGCGCGGTGGCGCTGCTGGCTAGCATGACCGGTGTGGCGTTGGGCGGCTGGCTGGTGACGCGCTGGCCGCAGGCGTGGACGCTGGCGCTTGGCGCGCTACTGGCGGCGTTTGGGAATTTCGGTTTTGTCTGGCTGGCCCACCAACAGCCGAGCACGGCGGTGCTTTACGTGGCGACGGCGGCCGACCAGTTCGGCAACGGCATCGCCGGCGCGGTGTTCGTCGTCTATCTGTCGATGCTGGTGAACCCTCGCTTCCCTGGCGCTCAATATGCGTTCCTGTCGGGCTTCGCCTTCCTCCTTCCCCGGTTGCTCGCTGGCGCCTCCGGGTCGATGCAGGAGCGGATCGGCTATGACGGTTTCTTCATCCTGTCGGGCGCGCTGAGCCTGGCCGCCATATTGTTCCTGCCGCTGCTGGTTCGAATTCGCCCCAGAGCGCCCGACGAGTCAGCATGATCGACGACTGGGGGGAACAGGCATTCGCGCCGGCCGCGCAAGCGGTGGCGAGCGGGCGTATTCCGGGGGCGGCGCTGGGCGTGGTCACCGCCGACGGGTGCCGGGCGGTCCGCTTCGCCGGAGCGGCAGCCCTAGTGCCTGAGCGCGAAGCGCTGACCGAGGCGCATTGGTTCGATCTCGCCTCGGTTTCGAAGGTGATCGCGACGACCATGATGGTCCTTCGGCTGGCCGAGGAGCGACGGATCGATCTCGATCGCCCTTTGACCGACGCAATCCCCGACCTGCGCCAGTATGCCGTGGACCAGGCCGCCGAACGGACGCTCACCTTCCGCGACTGCCTGGTCCACCGGACTTTCCTGCCGGCGGTTGAGCCGATCTACACCTATGGCGACGATCCAGCCCGCCTGCGCGCCTTCGTCCTGCAACGCGAGTGGCGCCATGGGCCGCCGGTATATTCGGACATCAATTTCATCCTGCTCGGCATCGCAATTGAGCGCATTACCGGCAAACCGCTGTCCGAATGGCCGCTCGGACCTGGGCTTGGTTATGGGTCCCCGCCCGGGCCCGCGGTCGCGACCGAGCACTGCCGTTGGCGCGACCGAGTGCTGAAGGGCGAAGTCCATGACGAGAACGCCTTTGCGCTTGGCGGTGCGCCTGGACATGCCGGGCTGTTTGGAACGGTGGCAGGAGTGCTGGATTTTGCGCAGGGCTTGCTCGAGGGCAGCGGGGCGACGCCGGCGATGCTCGACGCGATCCGCACGCCGGTTCACGAGCACCGCACCTGCGGCTGGGAGAGAAAATTCGACGGCTGGCATGGCGGCGACGCCTGCTCGGACGAGACGATCGGCCATACCGGCTTCACCGGCACCGGGCTGTGGGTGGATTTCGAGCGCGGACTGGCCTGGACCCTGCTCACCAATCGAGTCCACCCGACCCGTCACCGGGAGAGCGGTATTGCCGAACTGCGTCGCGCGACGGGCGACGCGGTAGTCAGTTTTCCGATGCGATGAGGACCAGCGCCGCATCCATGAATTTGGTCGCCGCGACATCCTCGGGCACGTCATTGGCATAGGCCGAGAACACCAGGGTCCGCCCGCTGGCGGCGATCATGTAGCCGGACAGCGCGTTGGTCGCATTGAGCGTGCCGGTCTTGGCAAAGATCCGGCCCTGAAGTGGCGTGTCCTTGAACCGCTTCGCAAGCGTCCCGTCGACCCCGCCAACCGGCAACGTCGCTCGCCACGCCTGGCCCCAGGGCTGCGCCGCGATCCAGCGCAGCAAGACGGTCATGCCGCGCGGCGCGACCCGATTGTAGGTCGACATGCCCGACCCGTCGGAAAAGTCGTAAGCGTGGCGCGGAACGCCGGCCCGCTCCAGCATTGCGCGAACTGCCGCCACGCCATCGGCAACCGATCCGGTCCCAGACTGAAGCCCGACCCGCCGCAGCATCAGCTCGGAATGCAGGTTCTGGCTGTCCGTGTTGATCAGCCGCATGTCCTCGAGCAGCGGCGGCGGGGTGAGCTTGGCCAGTGGCTGAGGTTGTGCGGTTCGCACCGGCGGACCTTTGCGCTTTTCCGGATCGTCGATCTCGGTGAGCGGGCGGTGGCGCGCGCTGATTGTGCCGATCACCCGGACCTTACGGGCCTCGAGCAGGCTTTTGAGCCGCCATGCCGCATAGTGCGCCGGGTCGTCGATTCCGAGCTTCAGCAGCTCGGGCTCGTCACCGGCCTTGATCGTGCCAGTCAGGCGCACCGACCGGCTGAACGGCATGCGAAAGAATTCCAGCTCGGTCTTGCCCTCGGCGACGGTCCGCGCCTGGTTGTCGATCTCATAGTAAGGGAGATGCTCGAGCCGCGGCGGCTGGCCGGGCGTCGTTGCAA
>DASWTR010000306.1:0-3351 GCA_036402035.1 Sphingomicrobium sp. | reverse complement strand
TGTCGACCGACGCCATGCCCGACTTCAAGGACTGGCAGATCGGGGTGGGCATCGGCGCCCGCTATTATTCCAGCTTCGGGCCGATCCGCATTGATGTCGGGACGCCCCTGAACCGGCAGCCGGGCGATGGCCGGATCGCCGTCGTGGTCGGGCTGGGGCAGGCCTTCTGATGCCCGAGACGGCTGTCACGGCGCCAGGAGGCGACGGGGAGGTCGTTCTCCTCTCCCGGCGGAAGCATTGGGGAAAGCGGCTGCTGATCGAGCTTGCCGTTCTACTGCTGGTGTTGCTGTCGCTGGCGCTCGGCGGCCTGATCTTGCTCGACACGGCGCCCGGCCATCGCTTCATCGTCGACCGGCTGGCGCAGATGGAGACCGCCACCGGCCTGCGCATCCGCGTCGCTCGTATCGAGGGTTCGATTTACGGCGAGGCGCGGTTGAAGGGGGTCGCGGTCAGCGATCCGCAAGGCGTGTTCCTGACCAGCCCCGAGATCATGGTCGACTGGGCCCCCGGCGCCTGGCTCTACAACAGCCTCCACATCGATGAGCTGGAATCGGCCGAGGTGACGCTGCACCGGTTGCCCAAGACTCGGCCAACGGCACGCAAGGGGCCGCTCCTGCCGGACTTCGACATCCATATCGGGCGCCTTCAGATCGACCGGCTGCAGGTGGCACGCGGCGTCGCTGGTGCGGCGCGGACCGGCAGCCTGTCAGGAGAGGCCGACATCCGCGCCGGCCGGGCCATGGTCGGGCTGCAGCTGGCGATGCTCGACGGCGATCGGATGGCGGCCAGGCTCGACGCGGAGCCGGACCGCGATCGGTTCGATATCGATGTCCGCGCGATCGCCCCGCGCGACGGTCTGATCCCGGCGATCGTCGGGCTTCGGCGGCCCATCGATCTCAGCATCGAGGGGGACGGCAGCTGGACCCGCTGGCGCGGCGCGGCGCGGCTGCTGGTCGAACGGCGCGAGGCGGCCAATCTGGCGCTGGCCGCGAGCAGCGGGCGCTACCAGCTCAAGGGCGTTTTGGCGCCGGCGCCGTTCCTCAAAGGGAGATTGCAGCGGCTGACGGCGCCGCGCATCCGCGTGGAAGGCGGAGCGACATTTATCGACCGCGTGCTGGATGGTCAGCTGGGCATTGCGTCGGCGTCGCTGCGGGCCGTCGTGCGAGGAGCCTATGATCTGGGCGAGGGCCGCTACGACGACGTTCGTCTCGGCGTCGATCTGCTTAGACCTCCGGCATTGTTCGACAATATGATCGGACAGAATGTTCGGCTGCTGTGGACGCTCGACGGACCGACGGACAGCGCCAATTACGCCTATCGGCTGACCAGCCAGCGTGTCGCGTTCGACAATACCGGCTTCGTCGATGTCCGGGCGGAGGGCAGGGGCAAGCTGTCGCCCTGGCCGATGCGGGTGCCGCTGCTGCTCAAGGCTCGGGCAATCACCGGGATCGGCGACGTAGCAGGCGGCATCCTCGCCAATTTGAGCCTAGACGGCTTCCTCGCCGTGACGCCGCAACTGATCCGCGGCGACAAGCTTCGCCTGAGGAGCGCGAAGGTCAATGGCATATTGTCGCTATTGATCGACCTCCGCACCGGCCGGTTCGACATCGCGCTTTCGGGCGGGTTGAAGCGCTACCTGATCCCCGGCCTCGGTATCGTCGACGTCGAAACCCAGTTGCAGGTCGTGCCCGGGCCTGGCGGCAAGGGTTCGCGGGTCGTCGGCAAGGCGCAGGCCTGGGTCCGCCGCCTCGACAATCAATTCTTCGCCTCGCTGACCGGCGGGCTGCCGCGCCTGACCACCGACTTAGAGCGGGGTAGCGACGGCATCCTCTACTTCCGCAACCTGCAGCTATACTCGCCCAAGCTGAGACTGTCCGGGCAGGGGCTGCGGCGGAAGGACGGGACGTTCCTGATCGAAGCGCGCGGGCGCCAGGCAGAATATGGAACGTTCCGCGTCAAGCTCGACGGGCCGATCGAACGGCCGAAGGTCGAGTTGACTCTCGACAACCCCAACGAGGCGCTCGGCATCCGCGATATGAAGCTGTTCCTCGATCCCAACGCGGGGGGATTTGCATATCGCGCCAATGGCCAGTCACGGCTCGGGCCATTCGCGTCGAACGGACAGATATTGCTGCCGAAGGGCGGCCGGACGATGATCGACATCGCTGCGCTCGAAGTCGCGGGTTCGACCGCGCGCGGACAGCTGCGCTCCGACCCCGGCGGGTTCAGCGGGCAGCTCCGGCTGGCCGGCGGCCCGCTCAGCGGAACGCTCGACTTCGCGCCGCAAAATGGCGATCAGCGAATCGAAGCGCATCTCGCCGCCAATAACCTCAGGATCGCCGGCGACATGCCGCTCAGCGTCCGCACCGGCCGGGTCGACGGGACAATCATCCTCGCCGAAGGCCGGACGACATTGGACGGCGCAATTACCGCGCGCGGCGTCACCGCCAGCGGCATTTCTCTCTCGCGGCTGACCGCCAACGCACGACTTGTCAACGGTTCGGGCGTGGTTCGCGCGGCGCTGGCGGGCACCCGCGGGACGGCCTTCCAGCTGGTCACCGTGGCACAGGTCAGCCCAGACCGGATCAGCCTGACCGGGCGCGGCGAGCTGGCTCGGCGGCCGCTGACGCTCGACAGCCCGCTGGTGATGACCCGGGTCGCGGGTGGCTGGCAGATCGCTCCGACCCGGGTCCGTTTCGCCGGCGGCCGCGGGACCCTGTCCGGACGGACCGGCAACCGGCCCGAGTTCCGCGCCGACATCCAGGCCATGCCGCTCCAGCTGCTCGATCTGGTCTGGCCGAAGATCGGGCTCGGCGGGATGGCCAGCGGGCGGATCGATTATCGTTGGGACGGGGCGCCGTCGGGAACCGCCAACCTTCGGGTCCGCGGTCTCAGCCGAGCCGGCCTGGTGCTGGCCTCCAAACCGATCGACGTTGGGGTCAATGCGGTGCTCGGTGGCGGCCGGGCGGCAATGCGCGCGGTGGCCGTCAGCGACGGCAAGACGATCGGCCGCGCGCAAGCGCGCTTCGCGCCGCTTGGCCGTGGCCCGATCGTCGCCGAGCTGATGAATGCGCCGATGCTGCTGCAGCTGCGATACGCCGGGCCGGCCGATACGCTGTGGCGGCTCTCAGGCGTCGAGATTTTCGATCTGTCCGGTCCGATCGCGGTCGGCGCGGACATCGGCGGTCGGCTGGTCGATCCGCAGATTCGCGGCTCGATCAAGGCCGACGGCGCGCGGCTGGAGAGCGCGGTGACGGGGACCGTGATCGAGCGCATCCAGGCGCTGGGACGTTTCGCCGGGCCAAGGCTGGTGCTGTCGCAGATTAGCGGCGCGACACCGGGCGGGGGATC
>DASWTR010000305.1:0-7989 GCA_036402035.1 Sphingomicrobium sp. | reverse complement strand
CGCGGTTCGGCCGCCCCCGCGCCTCGATCCGCACCGCGCCGCACAGGCAACCGCCGGTGACTTGGTCCATTTGGGATCCTCTTCCATTCGGGCACAATCGCCCCGCTTATGCTCGGGGATTGAGGACGCCAAAATATACCTGAAGTTCCCGCTTCTCCTGCTCGCTGAGCTCGGGCCGCCAGATGTCGAAGATGAGGATGAAGCGGTCCTCGGCGCCGTCGTTCCACGCCTCATGCTCGACCGAATCGTCGAAGACCAGCAGCCTGCCCTCCTCCCACTCGCGCACCTCGTTGCCGACGCGGAAGCGGCAGCCGGGCGGGACGATCAGCGGCAGATGGCAGGTCAGGCGGGTGTTGAACTGACCGGTGTGCGCCTTGATCCGCGCCCTGGGCCGCAGCAGCGAGAACATCACGGTCGGCCCGACGCCGGGGCTGCGCTGCAGCGGCGCCTGCTGGACCGCCGCCCAGGTTCGCGGGCAGCGCGCGATCAGCTCGTCCGAAACGCTGCCATTCTCGGCCAGGAACAGCGCGCTCCAGTCGATGCTGTCGGCCAGCGGGTTGGAATCGAGGCGCGGCTCGCCGGGGCGGGTGCGGATATAGGGCCGGAAGCCTTCCACTCCGTCCTTCAGCAGCAACTTCAGCTCGTCGCGGATGGCGCTCGTCTCCGCTTCCACCGCGGCCGCCCAGGCAAAGTCATCGCGGTCATAGAACTGGACCTGCGGCAGGCCGGGGAAATAGAATTTGGTCGGCTGCTGCAGGTAGATCTCCTTGCGGCCGGCGCTGATGTCGAGCGCCTGCTGGAAGCGGGCGCTGCGGCTTCCGGGGGGCAGGCCCTGCTCTGTCAGTGTCGCCTCCCTGCGCTCCTCGATGCGGCGTTCCAGCTCGCCCAGCGCGGCCTCGGCCCGGCGTAGCTCGGTGCGCAGCTCGTCGGGCAGCCGCTGGCCTTGGGCAAGGCGGAGCGCGCTCTGGTAGAACCGGGCGGCGTCCGGCTCGTCGCCCGCCCGATAACGGCAATCGCCCTTCAGGATACGGGCGCGGACTGCGCGCGGCTCGATCGCCAGCAGCTGGTCCAAAGCCGCTTCTTCGGCGCCATGATCCTGTTCCGCACGGCAGGCGACGGCGAGGTAGAGCCAGACCTGCGCATTGGCGCGGCCCGCCGCGGTCAATCGCTCGAACTGCCGGCGCGCCTCGCCGGTGCGGCCCTGCTGCAGCGCGTTGGCGCCGTCCCGGAACAGCGTGTCCGCTTGCTGGTCGCCGATCTGCATCGGGCGATAGTGAGAGGCACGCTCCATCGCGCCAAGCCGCGGCCGGACCGCCGGTCGAAAATCGCCTAGGGTCTCGTCGAACGGCGAGCGGCAGGGCGTGCGGGCGGCGGCTCGAGGTTCATTGCCCTGACAGCCTCGGCTCCCTAAGTGCGCGCGGTTGAGCGCGACGACCTACACCGAGCGAATGAACGGGGACCGTGCCTCGCGGGGGCGCCGCGCGGGGTCGTTCCTGCTCGCCATCGCGATCGAGGTGCTGCTGCTCCTTGCCTTCTTCACGCTCAACTTCCGCGAGAAGGAGCGGCCCGAGTTCGCCGGTGATCGACTGACCACCTTCGACCTGTCGGCGGAGAGCCAGCAGGACCGCTCGGCGACGCCGCAGCCCGAGGAGATCGAGCAGAGCGTCGAGGTCAGGCCGCCACGCCCCGTCCCGCCAGTGCCGAAGCCGGTGGTCAAGCTGCCCGAACGGCCGCTCGACATGATCATCGTCACCAAGGAGGTCTATGAGGCGTCGGACATCGCCAAGCTGGGCAGCAACGCCCCCGGCTATGTCCGCAGTGCCGAGCGCGGCGGAACGGGCGGCAGTAGCCCCGGCGACAGCCAGCGGGTCGGCACCGCACCCAATGGCGAGCCGCTCTACGCCGCCGAATGGTATCGCGAGCCGACCGACACCGAGCTTGCCGCCTATCTGCCCAAGACCATGCCCGAAAACGGCGGCTGGGGCCTGATCGCCTGCAAGACGGCGTCGCAATACCGAGTGATCGACTGCGTCGAGCTTGGTCAGGCGCCGGCCGGATCGCATCTGGCGGGCGCGGCGCGGCAGGCGGCGTGGCAGTTCAAGGTGAGGCCGCCGCGGGTCGGTGGGAAGCCGATGATTGGCGAGTGGGTCCGGATTCGCATCATCTATGGTCGCGAGCCGAGCGAGTGAGGGTCGTCACGGAGTAAATCCGTGACGTCAGTCGGTTCAGCTGCGCTGACCCGCTGGCCGACGCACAGCCTCTCTTCGACCGAAACTCCCGATTGCTTCGCAATCAATCGCTTCGGCTCGGGGCTTCGCGTTCAAGGCAGATTCATTTCGCCTCCGTCTATCTGCCGAGGGGTCAGGATGGGAGACGTTGCAGTTCGAATGAGGTTATTAGTTGTGGACGGAACATTTCACGCCATCGCCACCATCCTTCATCGCGTCCCCCGCGACGGCGAGCCGCGCGGCAAGCGCAAGACCGCTGCGCCCGCACCGGCCGATCGCGACCCCGACCTCCGGGAGATTCCCGAGGGCTGGGTCCGCTTCGCGCTTTAAGGCTAGTCGCTAAACAGCGCCGTCAGTTCCGCCCGCTCGCGCTCGGTGAGCTCCGGCCGCCAGATGTCGAAGATCAGCACCACCCGGTCCTCGCCGCTGTCGTTCCAGGCCTCATGCTCGATCGTGTCGTCGAAGATCAGCAGCTTGCCCTCTTCCCATTCGCGCACCTCGTTGCCGACGCGGAAGCGGCAGTTGGGCGGGACGATCAGCGGCAGGTGGCAAATCAGCCTGGTGTTGAACATGCCGGTATGGGGCGCGATGCGGGCGCCCGCCTTAAGCAGCGAGAACATCACCGTCGGGCCCCAGCCGGAGATGCGCGGCAGCGGCGCCTTCAGCATCGTCTCCCAGGTGCGCGGGCAGCTGTCGATCGCCTTGGGCACCATCCAGCCATTCTCGCACAGGAACAGCGCGCTCCAGTCCTTGTTGTCGAGCAACTGCCGATTCTCGTCCATTCGCAGCTCGTCGGAGCCGGCCTGGATATAGGCGCGGAACTCGTCCGTGCCCCGCTGCGCCAGCACCGCCTCCAGCTCCTCGCGGATGGCGGGTGCGGCGGCCTCGATCTCGGCGGCCCAGTCGAACCCGGCCGGGTCATAATATTGGATGTGCGGCAGTTCGGGGTAGTTGAACGCGGTCGGCTGCTGCAGGAACAGCTGCCGTTTCCCCGCCGCCAGCTCCAGCGCATGACGCAACCGCGGGCTCCATTGCTCAGGCGCCAGGCCCCGTCCCCTGAGCCGGATTTCGCGCCGGGCATGGGCTCGTTGCTGCAGCTCAGCCAGGCTTTCCGCGGCGCCGCGAATATCCTCCATTGCTTCGGGCGGCAGGTTCATCCCTTCGGCCAGCCGCAGGGCGCTACGGTAGAAGTGGATCGCCGCTTCCTCGTCGCCGGCGTTGGCCCGGCAATCCCCCTTGAGGATATGCCCCCGCACCGACCGCGGCTCGAGGATCAGCAGGCGGTTGATGGCTTCCTCCTCGCCCGCAATGTCGCCATCCTCGCGCCGGGCGACCGCCAGCAGCATCCAGGCGAAGCCGTTGGTCGAACCGGCGCCTGCCACTTCTTCGAGCGCACGGCGGGCGTCCGTCGCCCGCCCTTGCTGGAGTGCCGCATACCCCTCGCGGATGAGGGTTTCCGCCTGTTGGTCGCTGATCTTCATTGGGGGTTCATTAGTCGGACCCGAAACGCTCCACCAGATGCTGGTGCGATTTCCCAACCAGCGGTCCGCGATTGGCGCCAAGTCCCAACTCCAGCCCGTTCTTCAAGGTAAAATTGGCTCGAAACCGTCATTGGCACGACACTTGCTGATGACAGGGCATGAGCAACCTGACTGCAAGCCACAAGGAACAGATCATGACGAACCAGACTCCGCTTCCACTCCGCCACGACACCATCCTCGGGGTGTGCGAAGCGGTCGGCCAGGACTTCGGCTTCAACCCGATGTGGCTCCGGCTCGCGTTCATCGCGCCGATCTTCTTCGCTCCGGCCGTTACGGTCGGCGCCTATCTCGGCCTCGGCGTCATTGTCGGCGCCACCCGCCTGCTACTCAAAGACAAGCCCGCGTCGGAGCAGGTGGTCGATGCAACGGCGACGGTGGTCGAGGAAGAGGCGCTGCCGATCGCGGCCTGACTTTTCCACAGATTTTCGAGCCTGGATGGCCGATCGGGCCGTTTGGGCGCGAAAATTGTCCCGAAACGAGCCGTTTTTTAACCTGCCTCACCAAAAGATGAAGCCCGCCTAAACCCCGTCTTTACGCAACCGAGATAGAAATGGCCTCCAAGGTTCCTCGCCTGAACCTTGTCGATGAGGAGAATTTGGGGATGGCGATCAATCGGGCACTCGACCGGACGGCGTTGACCGCTGCCGAGGCGCAGCTGGCGCGGGTCGAGTCACAGGGTTGCTCCGATCATCCCCATCGGCTGGCACTGCTTAACGCCGGCGGGCCTGCCGCCAATCGCGACCTCGCCGACTGCATTCACCTGTTCTGCTCCCTCTATGGCCGCTATCCCGGCCTGATCGAGATCGCGCTCAACAATTGCCCCGCTGGAGCGGTCCGCGACTGGCTTCGCGAGGCGTCGGACGCCTATGAGCGGGAGCGGCTCTATCTGGTGCGGCTAACTGCCTCGGTTGGCCCCCTGCCCTCGACCCCCGGTGCTGCCGAGACCGAATCCACCATGGTCGCGCAGCGCCACGCGATCGAAACCCTTGCCAGGTCCGAGCGCCGCGGCTGCGCGCTCGGCGCGGCGACGGCGCTGATGGGCGACTGGCCGGCGGTCCGCGCCGTGCTCGATCGCGCAGCCGACCGCATCGGCATGCAAAAGCCAGCGCTGACCCTGCCCGACCAGGACTCGATCGTTCGGGTGATCGCAGACGGAACCGACGGCATGGCCAGCGAGCGGGCCCTCGGCTTCGGCGGGGAGCAGCTGCTGCTGCAGAACCGGGGTTTGTTCGACCTGCTCGAGGCCCGCGCCGCGGCCCGCGGCGACTTCTAAGCCTGCTTGCACCTCGCCGTTCCGCCCCATAGGGCGGAGCGATGCGTTTCGAAGGCACTTCCAACTATGTCGCGACCGACGACCTCAAGGTCGCGGTCAATGCCGCCGTCCGGCTGCGCCGCCCGCTGCTGGTCAAGGGCGAGCCCGGCACCGGCAAGACGGTGCTGGCCCATGAAATTGCCGAGGCGCTCGGCGCGCCGCTGATCGAGTGGCATATCAAGTCGACCACCCGCGCCGTCCAGGGTCTGTACGAATATGACGCGGTGGCACGGCTGCGCGACGGCCAGCTCGGCGATGAGCGAGTCCATGACATCCGCAACTATATCAAGCGTGGCAAACTGTGGGACGCGTTCACCTCGCCCCAACTACCGGTGCTGCTGATCGACGAGATCGACAAGGCCGACATCGAATTTCCGAACGACCTTCTCCAGGAACTCGATCGGATGGAATTCCACGTCTACGAGACCAACGAGACAGTGAAGGCAATCGACCGGCCGGTGGTTATCATCACCTCCAACAATGAGAAGGAGCTGCCCGACGCCTTCCTGCGCCGCTGCTTCTTCCACTACATCCGCTTCCCAGACCGCGAGACGATGAGCGAGATCATCGACGTCCATTTCCCGGGAATCCAGAAGATGCTGGTCAGCCGCGCGCTCGACATTTTCTACGACATTCGCGAGGTGCCGGGGCTCAAGAAGAAGCCCTCGACCAGCGAGCTGCTCGACTGGCTGAAGCTGCTGCTCCACGAAGACATGCCGCTTGAAGTGCTGCAGGACCGCGATCCGACCAAGGCCATCCCGCCGCTGCACGGCGCACTGCTCAAGAATGAGCAGGATGTGATGCTGTTCGAGCGATTGGCGTTCATGGCGCGGCGGAAGGCCTGAAGTCGGTGGACGCGCCGAAAAAGCGCCGCCGCGCCACCCGGCTGATCCACCCGGACCATCACGCCTCGACCGACTTCACCTCGCTCGCGACCCCGACCTATCGCGGCTCGACGGTCGTATTTGATAACCTCGCCGATTTCGGGAAGCGGCGCGAGCCCGAACAATATCGCTACGGGCTATTCGGTACCCCGACAACGCGCGACCTGGCGTTGCGTATCGCGGCGATCGAGGGCGCTCACGACACCATTTTGGGCCCGAGCGGCCTGGCTGCGATCATGCTCACCTATCTCGCCTACTGCCCCGCGGGGAGCCACGCGCTGTTGCCCGACAGCGCCTACGGCCCAAATTTGGAATTTGCCGAGGGAATGCTCGCCGGCCTTGGGGTTGAGGTCGAAACTTACGACCCCTTGATCGGCAGCGGCATCGCCGAACAATTGCGCGACAACACGCGCCTGATTTGGACCGAAAGCCCTGGCTCGATCTCGATGGAGATCCAAGACGTGCCGGCGATCTGCTCAGCGGCAAGGCAGCGCGGCGTCCCAGTCGCGATCGACAATACTTATGGCGCCGGCATCCTGTTCGACGCCTTCGCCGCTGGCGTCGACATCAGCGTTCAGGCACTCACCAAATATCAGGGCGGCCACAGCGACCTGCTGATGGGCTCAATCTCGACTTGCGACGAAAGCCATGCCGGCAAGATCCGCAAGGCCCAGCGCCTGACCGGCATGGGTGTGTCGCCCGACGATTGTTCGCTGGTGCTGCGGGGGCTAAAGACGCTCGATGTACGGTTGAAGCGGCTGGAGGAGTCCACCCTGACGGTCGCTCATTGGCTCGATCAACGCGGGGAGGTCACCGCCCTGCTCCACCCGGCTTTCACCGGTTCGCCAGGCCACGAAATTTGGAAGCGCGACTGGACTGGTTCGGCCAGCATCTTCTCGATCATCCTCGGCCGCTGGAGCCGCGAGCAACTCGTGCGCTTCGTCGACGCGCTCGAGCTGTTCAAGATCGGCTATAGCTGGGGCGGCGCCAACAGTCTGGTGATGACCTATGGCGCCCTGAAGCGGCCAACACCCGAAACCGGCCCCTTGCTGGTCCGCCTTAACATCGGCCTCGAAGATCCGCGGGACCTGATCGAGGACCTGGAGCAGGCCTTCGCCCGGGCGGGCTGATCACTCGTCGCGGTACGCGAGCTCGAAATTGCCCCAACGCCGGCCCTTGAAGTAGATCGGCACGAACACGTTCTTGACCGGGATATAGCGGTCGCCCAGCTCCATCCGATACGTGGCCAGCATCGCCGGCTTTTCGCTCTCGCAGGCCTTCCCGGTGATCTCGTCCATGAAGATCCGGCGGTTGCGGCAGTTAGCATCGTTCCACACCGGATCGGGTCCTGGCGTCTGGCAACGCTCGCTGAGGTGGGTCGGCAGATAGCCGTCGAGGTTGGTGATGGCCGAGCCGATGATCCGAGCGTCCCGCGCCTTGAACCGGTCGAGCAGCGGGCGGATATGCGCGTCGGCGAAGTCGGCGAAGCCGTTGTTATACTGCGGCGGGTTGGTGCCCTCAATCAGCTCGTAATTGCGGTCGTGGACCTGCTCAATGCCGATGTCGCCGCGATCGATGCCCTGCTCGACCGCATTGGTGATCGCCTGCATCGCCTCCTGAGCCAGCAGGATCATCGGCGTGTCGTCGATCTCGGCGCCTGAATTGGCGAGCGTGTCGAGCATATTGTTCGACAGCATCTCGAGGTGGGTCAGCCGCGTCTGGGCCTTGATCAGCTGGCCGCCATTGTCGCGGGCGTCGCCGGCGAACTCACTGAGGCCCGCCTTCACCCGGTCGACGCTGGTCTGGATCATGCTGGTCGAATGGGCGATGCCCTCGGTCTGGCGGTCGACCATCGATACGATCTCGGTCACTTCCTTGACCGTGTCGTTGATCTGGCTGAAGCCGGCCTGAGCGGCGCGGCTGCGCTCGACGCCGGTCTTGATCTCCGATGTGACGGCCGACGCCTCGCGGGTCAGCTCGCCGATGGTCGAGGCGATCTGGCTGGTCGCGGCGCGCGTGTCATG
>DASWTR010000304.1:0-9986 GCA_036402035.1 Sphingomicrobium sp. | reverse complement strand
TCGCTCGACGCCCGGGTCGAGGAGGCGGTCGGCCTCGCTCAGGCGATCGGAATCGAAATCGTCACCCGCAAGAGCTTCAGACTGCGCCAGGTCCGTCCGGCCAGCCTGTTCGGCAAGGGCCAGGTCGAGGAGATCGCGGCGCTAGCAGAAAAGCAGGACGCGAAGCTGCTCGTGGTCGACGCGGCACTGACGCCGGTCCAGCAGAAGACGCTGGAGGACGAGACCAAATGCAAGGTCATCGACCGAACCGGCCTGATCCTGGAGATATTCGGCGAGCGGGCGGCGACAGCCGAGGGCCGGCTGCAGGTCGAACTGGCACATCTCGACTATCAGGCCGGCCGGCTGGTGCGCAGCTGGACCCACCTCGAGCGGCAGCGCGGCGGCTTCGGCTTCCTCGGCGGTCCCGGCGAAACCCAGATCGAGGCCGACCGGCGGCTGATCCGCGACCGGATGGCGCGAATCCGGCGCGAGCTCGACCAGGTACGGCGCACACGGGGGTTGCACCGCGGACGGCGGCAGCGGGCGCCCTGGCCGGTGATCGCGCTGGTCGGCTATACCAATGCCGGCAAGTCGACCCTGTTCAACCGCATGACCCAAGCCTCGGTCATGGCCGAGGATTTGCTGTTCGCGACGCTCGATCCGACCATGCGGAACGTCAAAATCCCGGGCTTCGATCGCGCGATCCTGTCCGACACGGTGGGGTTCGTCTCAAACCTGCCGACCGAGCTGGTCGCCGCCTTCCGCGCCACGCTAGAGGAGGTGGCGGCATCGGACCTGATCCTCCATGTCCGCGACATTGCCCATCCCGACAGCGAGGCGCAGGCAGCCGACGTCGAGGCGGTGCTGGCCTCGCTGGGCCTGTCCGAGGATTCACCGCCGCGGCTCGAAGTGTGGAACAAGCTCGACCTGTTACCGCCATCTGAGCGCATGGAGTTGCTTGGCGAGGCTGAGCGCCGCGATGACGTCATCGCCCTGTCCGCCTTGACCGGGGAAGGGGTCGACGATCTTCGGGAGACAATCTCCCATCTGCTGCACTCGGGCTCCAAGACCCATGACGTCCGGCTCAACGCCGGCGACGGCCCTCGAATTGCCTGGTTGCACGCTCGCGGCGAGATTATCGATCAGCACGCCGAGGGCGATCAGATCCATCTGAAGGTGAAGCTCAGCCCGGAAAATTGGGCACGGTTCGAACGGCTCTAGGCTTCGGCAGGCGTCTTCTTCGCCGCGACCCACAGCTCCTCCATCTGATCGAGATTCATCTCGGCAAAGCCCGGAGCCTGCTCGATCTGGCGGAAACGCTTCTCGAACTTTCGATTGGCCTTCCTCAGCGCCTCTTCGGGGTCGATCTTCAGAAACCGTGCGAAGTTGACGACTGCGAACAGAAGGTCGCCAACCTCTTCCTCAAGCTCCTCCGGCGGGGCATTGGCGATCTCGTCCAGCTCCTCGCGGATCTTGGCTTTGGGCCCTTCGATGTCCGGCCAGTCGAAACCCGTCCGTGCGGCGCGCTTCTGAAGCTTGGCGGCGCGTTCCAGCGCCGGCAAGGCCAGCGCGATGCCGGCGAGGGCGCTTTTGTCGTCGAGCTTGGACCGTTCCTCGGCCTTGATCGACTCCCACAGGTGATGGCCGCCTTCGTCAGCGTCGCCAAAGATGTGGGGATGGCGGCGCTCCAGCTTGTCCGAAATGCGAGTCAGCACGTCCTGCAGCGTGAAATGGCCGGCTTCCTCGGCCATTCGGGCGTGGAACACCACCTGGAGCTGCAAGTCGCCGAGCTCGTCGACCAGCGCATTCATATCGCCGCGCTGGATCGCGTCGGCGACCTCATAGGCTTCCTCGATCGTGTAGGGCGCGATCGTCTCGAAGGTCTGGACGCTGTCCCATTCGCAACCGGTCTCGCGGTGGCGCAGCCGCTTCATGATATTGTCGAGGCGATCAAGGCCCATTCAACGCATCTCCATGTCGTGAGGGGGCTTTTCACCGCGTCGCCCGCCTCGTTCTTCAAGTATGATAATATATATTATGTAAAATACCACATAGGACTGTAGAAGGAGATTTCCCTCTTTCGGCTTTCATCAGCTCTGCAGGATCAGCCATCGGCCTTCGACGCCCCAGCGGCGCAGCGACGATAGATAATTCATGCCAAGCACGTTCAGATCCTCGCGGTCGGCGATATGCAGGCCGACGTCGCTCCGCTCGATCGGCCCGACTGCCAGCGTATCCGCGCGCCCGGTCGCCACCCGCAACATGCCGTTGCCGGTCCGAACGATCTGAGTGCGGTTCGGATTCACCGTCACCCCAGTCAACGCCGCACTCTCGCGGCCGATCGTGGTCATGGTCGCACCGCTGTCGACCAGGAATTTGATCGGGCGCCCGTTGAGTGATCCTTCGACCCAGAAATGGCCGTCAATCGCCATTGGGATGCGCACTTCACGGCCTTCGACCACCGGCGCCCCGGTCGCTTCAGCCTTCAGCCGCTGCGCGACATAGCCAAGATCGTCGCGGAAGGTGAACAGGATGAACCCGGCACCGAAAATTGCTATCCAGGCCAAGGCCATGGTTGCCGTTCTTGCGAACTTGCCTCGCCGTGCGATCAGCGAGCCGGCAACCAGCATGATCGCCATCAGCAGGTAGAGCGAGCCCAGCATCCAGTCGTTGGTCACGGCCGCAGCACCAGATAATTGCCCTCGACCCGCCAGCTACCAAGCGACGAGAGGAAATTCATGCCCAGCACGTTGCCATCACCATGATCGTTGACCTGGATCGGGAAATCGGCGCGCTGGATCGCGCCGACCGAAAAGCTTTCCGCCCGCGCTTTGCGCATCTGCACCACGCCGTTGGCGGTTTCGACCAGAGCGACGCGCATCCCGATCTCGATCTGCGCCTGGTTGGCGGTTTCGCGCGATACGGTGGTGATCGACGCACCACTGTCGACCAGGAACGGCGCGTCATGGCCGTTGACGCTGGCTTCGACCCAGAAATGGCCGTCCTCCGCCATCGGGATACGCAATTCCTCGCCGGACTGGATCGGCGTTCCGATCGCCTCGGCCTTCAATCGCGATCCGATCGCCATGAATTCGCTTCGGAACGAGAAGATGGCAAAGGCGAAGGCGAAAATCCCGATCCATGCCGCTCCCATCTTCAGAGTCTGGCTCATCGGCAGCCGCCGGCTGAACAAGGCGCTGGCGACCAGCACCATGCACAGCACGAGATAGAGAATGTTGGGCGCCTGATCGTCGCTCACTCGAGAACCAACTCCTGCCCGTCATATGCCGGTGCCGCCCAATCGGGCAGCTCGGTGACCAGCGTCGCATAATCCATGCTTTTGTCGAGATGGGTAAGCAGCAATTGACCCACGCCTAATTCCCGCGCCCATCCCAGCACCGCGTCAAGATGCGCATGGGTCGGATGCGGCGTCCGACGCAGGCAATCGCAGATCCACAGGTCGACGCCCTCATGCAGGCTCGCCATGTCGGGCGTTAGTTCATGGAAATCAATTGCATAGCCAAGCGATCGATCACCTTCGTCGCCGCGGATGCCGAGCGAGGTGATGCCGCCATGGGGCTGGTCGACAAAGTTCAGGCTCGCCCGCCCCAGCTGCATCGGCCCGTCAATTGGGACTGCCGCCGCTACCGCCGGATAAATCCCAACGCCTTCAAAGATATAGCCGAACCGCTTGCCCAGTCGATCCAGCACATGCTGCCGGGCGTGGATCGGCACTTGCCGGCCGACATGCTGGGCAATCTGCCGCAGGTCATCGATCCCATGGCAATGGTCGGCATGGTCGTGGGTGACGATCAGCTTGTCGATCTCGACCACGTCGGCCGCCAGCAGCTGCTCGCGCAGGTCCGGCCCGCAATCGACCAGCAGCCGCTCGCTATCGCTCTCGATCAGGATCGACGAGCGGGTGCGGCGATTCTTCGGCTCATCGGGATCGCAATCGCCCCAGTCATTCCCGATCCGCGGCACGCCGGTCGACGTCCCGCAACCGAGAATGCGGACCTTCATGCCGCTTTGCTGAACAGCTTGAAGAAGTTGGCGCTGGTCGCCTCGGCCAACTCGTCGAGCGGCTCGTCGCGCAGATCGGACAGGAAGGCGGCGGTATCGGCAACGAACGCCGGCTCGCAGGTCTTTCCACGGTTCGGCACCGGCGCCAGGAAGGGTGAGTCCGTCTCTACCAGCAGACGGTCCTGCGGGATGATTTTCGCGGTTTCCTGCAAGTCCTGGGCATTTTTGAAGGTCACGATGCCCGAAATCGAAATATAGAACCCGAGGTCGAGCGCCTTCCTAGCCAGCTCGGCGCTGCCGGTGAAACAATGGAGCACGCCGGTCACGCCTCCCTTCCCCACCTCACGGGCGAGCATCTCCGCCGTGTCGTCCTCCGCGTCGCGGGTATGGACCACCAGCGGCAGCCCGGTGGCCCGCGCCGCCTCGATATGCGCCTGGAACCGCTCGCGCTGCGCCGCCCGGTCGGACTTGTCGTAATAATAATCGAGCCCACACTCGCCGATGGCGATCACCTTTGGATGCGCCGCAGCTTCGATCAGTGCGGCCGACCCGAGGTCGGGATGCGCATCGGCTTCATGCGGATGCACACCGATCGTCGCCCAGACGTCGTCGTTGCGCTCGGCTACGCCGACCACGTCGTCCCATTCCTTCTGGCGGGTCGAAATATTGAGGAAACCGGCGATTCCGCGCGCCCGGGCATTGGCCAGCACTTCCTCCTGCCGCTCGGCCAGGCCGGGGTAATTGAGGTGGCAATGGCTGTCGATCAGCTTCACGCCGCTTCCTCCTCCTCGCCCTCCCGCAGCTCGAGCCGCGGGAAGATCGGGGTCGGCTGGGCGATCGGCTTTCCGTCCTGACCGCTGTCGATCAGCGCTATCAGCTTCTCGGCCGACGCCGGGATAATCGGCTTCACCGCTTCGGCCAGCATGCGAATGGCGACGACCAGCGTCCCCAGCACCTCAGCCATCCGCTCGGGATCGGTCTTCTTGAGCGCCCAGGGCGCGGCGATGTCGATATATTGGTTGCACGCGAACACCGCGCCCATCCACGCCTCCAGCCCTGCCGAGAAGGCGAAGCGGTCGAACTCGCTTTCGAGCGTGGCGCACGCCTGACGCACTTCAGACAGCAGCTCCTGATCGTCAATCGCCTCACCCGCTGCCGGAAGAACGCCGCCCAAATTCTTGAAAATCATCGACAGGCTGCGCTGGGCGAGGTTGCCGAAGCTGTTCGCCAGCTCGCTGTTCACCCGATTGACGATCGCCTCGTTGCTGTAGCTGCCGTCCTGGCCGAAGCTGACCTCGCGCAGCAGGAAATAGCGCAGCGCATCCACCCCGTAGCGCTCGGCCAGCTCCATCGGGTCGACCACATTGCCGAGCGACTTGGACATCTTCTCGCCGCGGGCGAGCAGGAAGCCGTGCCCGAATACCTGTTTGGGCAGCTTGAGCCCCGCCGACATCAGGAACGCCGGCCAATATACTGCGTGGAAGCGGACGATGTCCTTGCCGATCAGGTGGACATCCGCCGGCCAAAACCGGTCGTAAGCCTCGGGATCGTCGGCAAAACCGACACCGGTCATATAGGTCGTCAGCGCATCGACCCAGACATACATCACATGGTCCGGCGAGCCCGGCACCGGGACGCCCCAGTCAAAGCTGGTGCGCGACACGCTGAGATCCTTGAGGCCGCCCTCCACGAACCGCATCACCTCGTTGCGGCGGCTTTCCGGGCGGATGAAGTCCGGATTGTCGCGGTAGAGCTGCAGCAACCTGTCCTGATAGTTGGACAGACGGAAGAACCAGGTTTCCTCGGCCGTCCATTCGACCGGCGTGCCCTGCGGTGACAGCTTCTCGCCGCCCTGCCCCTCGACCAGCTCGCTCTCGTCGTAGAATGCCTCGTCGCGGACCGAGTACCAGCCCTCGTAGCGGTCGAGATAGAGGTCCCCATTGGCCTCCATCGCCTTCCAGATCTTCTGGCTGGACTCATAATGGCGCGGCTCGGTGGTCCGCACGAACGCATCATAGGATATATTCAAACCGTGACACATCTCACGGAAATACCCAGACATTTCGTCGGCAAATTCGAGAATGTCGCGGCCTTGCGCGCGGGCCGTCTGGATCATTTTCAGCCCATGCTCGTCGGTGCCGGTGATGAGACGCACGTCGCGGCCTTGGGCGCGGCGGAAGCGTGCCATCGCATCGGCCGCAATCGCTTCATAGGCATGGCCGATATGCGGCTTGCCGTTGGGGTAGCTGATGGCGGTGGTGATATAATAGGGCTCGGACATCGCCGTAGCCCCTAACGGGATGAAGTTGCCGGAGCAACCGAAGCGAGGATCGTGCCGAGCTGGAAGACGGTCGCCGCCGGGTCGAGCGACAGGCGCGGCGCGATCGCCGCCGTCTCGCGTGCCCTGGCATAGGCGTCGAGCGCCCTTCCCCGCCGCTCGCCTTCGAGGCCGACTGCCTCATTGGCGATCAATCCCGGCACCAGGTCGAGAAATGCAGCATAGCGTTCGGCGGCCGCCTTGAGCCCAAGCGCCGATGCCAGCTTGGAGCGCCGACTATTGTCGGGATCGCCCTGGCGCAGGATGGCCAGCGCCTCCCCTTCCAGCGGTGCCAGGTCGAGCTCGGCGATCGCCAGCGCCTTGCCGATCGACCCATCCGCGAATTCAATTAACGGCGCTAAGTTTTCATTGGGAAGTGAGCGGCTTAGCAATGACGTCATGGCGTCGTCGCTGAGCCTGTGGAAATCCAGCCGGCGGCAGCGGGAGCGGATCGTCGGCAGCAGCCGCCCTGGCGCATGGCTGACCAGGAAGAACAAGGTGTTGGCCGGCGGCTCTTCCAGCATCTTGAGCAGCGCATTGGCTGCCGAGGCCTCCAGATCATCGGCCGCGTCGATGACGATCGCCCTCCACGGGCTCATCGACGGTGTTACAGCCAGCAGGTCGCCAAGCGAACGCACCTGATCAACGCTGATATTGCGGGCGAAGCCGCCGGTCGGGCGCTCGAGCCGCTCCAGCAAGCGGAAATCGGGATGGCTGCCAGCTGCCAGCAACCGCGCCATCGGATGGTCGGCAGGCGTCTCCAGCCCCGGCAGCTCGACCGGCGGTCCCGCCGCCTCCGCCAGCACGCGCGTCGCGGCTGCGTTGGCGAAGCTGGCCTTACCCACGCCCTTCGGCCCGGCTAGCAGCCAGGCGTGATGGAGCCGCCCGGCCTGCCAGGCGCTGGCGAAAGCCTCGACGGCCCTGTCCTGTCCGATGATCACGGCAGCAAATCGCCCAGCGCATAGAGCAGCCGCGCAGTCACCGTTGCCGGCGTACCATCCGCGTCGATAAGCCGCACCCGTTCCGGCTCGCGCTCGGCCATTGCTCGGAAGCCAGCATCGACCGCTGCATGATAACTCGGCGGCCGCGAGCCGATCCGATCGCCGAGGTGCCCGTCGCGAGCTCTCGCCCGAAGCGCGCCTTCAGCCTCATTGAGCGCCAGAACCAGCGTCCGGTCGGGCAGGAAATCGAGGCTGCCGAAGCGGTGCAGGTCGCGGACCGCCTCGATGCCCAGTCCGCCCGCCTCGCCCTGATAGGCCAGGCTGCTGTCCAGGAACCGGTCGCTCACCACCCATTCGCCCCGTTCCAACGCCGGCTGGATCGTTTTCTCGATATGGTCGGCCCGGGCGGCGGCGAACAGCAATGCCTCGGCCCGTGGATTCCAGCGCGTCTCTTCACCTTCAAGCAGCAGCTTGCGGATCGCTTCGGCACCAGGGCTTCCGCCCGGCTCGCGGGTGACCAGCACCGTCAGTCCGCGACCGCGCAGCGCCTCGGCCAGCGCTTCGAGCTGGGTGGACTTGCCGACCCCCTCCCCGCCTTCGAGGCTGATAAACCGTCCGCGGCTCACGCCATGCCGAGTAATTGCTTGAGACCGATCCACGCCCGCGTGAAGAAGCCGGCCTCCTCGACCGCCTCGGCGGCGACCAGCGGCGTCACTTGCTCGCCCTCGGTCGTCGTCACCACCAGGTCGGCGATATGCTGGCCCTTGGCGATCGGCGCCTTGACCGGGCCCTGATAGCGGATCTTCGTCGACGTCACTTTCGACAGAATCCCGGCTGGAATGGTCACGGCGAGGTTACGCGGCGCGACCAGCGCCACCTCGCTGTCGCTGCCCATCTGCACCTGGGCGCTGCCGACCGTCGTTCCCGCTTTGAACAGCGGCTTCGACTGCCAGGCGTTGAAGCCCCACTGCATCAGCTTGACCGACTCCTCGATCCGCCCGTTGAAGCTGTCCAGACCCGCGACAACCATGATCAACCGCCGGCCGTTCTGCTCGGCCGAACCGGTGAAGCCATAGCCGGCCTCCTCGGTATGCCCAGTCTTCAGCCCGTCCGCGCCCGGCACCCGGCCCAGCAATGGATTACGGTTACCTTGGGTAATCGCCTGCCCCGACCCCAGCGTCTTGCCCCAGGTGAAGCTCGTCTGGCTGTAGAACTTCTTGTAGAGGTCCGGGTGGTTCTCGATCTCGGCTCGCGCCAGCGTCGCCAGGTCGCGCGCGGTGACATAGGTCCGTCCCTCGTCCGGCCAGCCGTTGGAGTTGCCGAAGCGGCTGTTGGTCAAACCGAGCGCCTTGGCATGCTCGTTCATCACGTTGACGAAGGCTTCCTCGGTGCCCGCGATGCACTCGGCCAGCACCACCGACGCATCATTGCCCGACAGGGTGACGATGCCGTGGAGCAAATTCTCGACGCTGACCTGCTCGTTGGGCGACAGGAACATGGTCGATCCCGCCTGCGGCCCGTGCCATTTCTGCCAGGTCTCCGGCCGGACGGTGCACATCTTGTTCAGCGCCAGGTCGCCCTTCTTGATCAGCTCGAAGGCGACGTTGGTGGTCATCATCTTGGCCATCGACGCCGGTGGCATACGCTGGTCGGCATTCTTGGCCAGCAGCACCGCGCCCGACGACAGGTCGATCAGATAGGCAACCTTGGCCGGGGTTTCGAACGGCGGCGCCTTGGCCGGCGCGGCACCGGCGATCAGGGCGAGGGAGACGGTGGCAAGCAGGGAAGCACGAATCATGACGCGGTTGCGACTCCCGAAAGGATGATGGACGGCCTAAGTCTTTAGGGGCCGCGCGGGCGGCTGTCAGCGTCTCAGCGGCCGATTATTCCATCCGCCAGCAGCGCCACCGACAGCGCGTAGAAGTTGGAGCAATTATATTTGAGGATCGCCCGGTAATTGTCGGTCACCAGATAGGCGGTCTGGCCCGGCCCATCGGGTTCGATCAGGGTCGCCATGTCCGTCGCCCGCAGCGACCGGCTGACCGGCGTCACCCCCAGCGCCCGCCACTGCGCCATGGTCATCGGCCGGCTGTGCCGCGCATGGACCCGCGCGCATTCCTTGGGGGTGCTCAGGCTGCGCACCGCGGCGCGGTTGAAGCCATAGGGCACGCGCACCGGCACCCCCCACAACATGTTCGCCTGCCAGCCCGCATCGCGCAGATAATTGCCGATCGAGGCGAAGGCGTCGGCCTCGCTGCGCCAGATGTCGGCGAATCCGTCGCCGTCCCCGTCGGCGCGGAGCCTTAGCACCACCGTCGGCATGAACTGCGGATAGCCCATCGCCCCGGCCCAGCTGCCCTTCAGCCGAGAGCGCGAATAGCCGAGGTCCATCAGCTTCAGCGCGGCGACGAACTCGCTCTCGAACAGGTCGCGGCGGCGGCCCTCATAGGCCAGGCTGGCGAGCGCATCGACCACATCGAACGTGCCGGTGATGCGGCCATAGCTGGTCTCCTTGCCGTAAATGCCGAGGATGATCGACGCCGGCACCCCCATCCTTTGCTCGATCTGCATCAGCCGCGAATAATGATCGCGATACTTGGCTGCGCCGCGCCGGATCAGGTCGCTTGTGACGTGCCGCCGGCGATAGGGAGCAAACGGCGGCGTCGCATTAGGGTTGTTGATCTGCCCCGGTTGTGCCTGGTCGAGCCGGATGGCCCGCGAGTTGA
>DASWTR010000303.1:0-1554 GCA_036402035.1 Sphingomicrobium sp. | reverse complement strand
CTCGTCCTTGTCGGCGCGGGCGAAGCGCTTCTCTTCCTTGCTTTTGGGATCGGCTGCGGGCGCGTCAGGGATCGGCCCGAGCGGCACCGCCGCGGCCAGGCGCGGCTGCGGGGCCGGAGGAAGCTGCGGCTCCTCAGCACCACCGGAGAAGGCGAGGAAACCGCCGGTAACGAGAAGCAGAACGGCGGCAATGCCGGCAAGCCAACGGGCCATATGCCCTCCAACATCGAAGGCGATCCGGCGGGCGAATGATTATGTCGGAAGTGGAATAAGTTCAATCCGGCTAGACGACCGTTCCGAATAGCCGATGAGATAGCAGCGCCGCGGCGCGCCCCGGCGTCGCCTCCGGCTCGATTGCCGGTGCCTGCTTGACGTCACGCGCGGCGAGGCGAGCAAGGGCGGTGAGCGGGCGCAGGCGACGCCGGAAGCGGTGACCTGCCAGTGAATGCAGCTCATCGGTGGGATAGTGCACCGGCGCCAGTTGCCGGCGCTTGACTAGCTCGTACGCATAAAGCCGCCCCGCAGCGTCTAATCGTCCGTCTTCGGCTCCAAGCAGGATGGCTGCGATGGCGAATAGCTTCGCGCCCCGTTTTCCGATTCGCCCCACGTCGGGCTGCTCGTCGAGCAAGGTGGCCCAGCCATCTTCCAGCTCGGCCAGCATTGCGCCCGTCACGCCCCGCGACAGCAATTCCGCCGCAGCAGCCTGCAGGCGCGGTTCGGACGGCGGCGGATTGGTATCGAGCCGCTCAAGCGCCTCGCGCCACCAGGCCAATCGGATCGCCCCTAGCGCCGGCTGGGTCGATGACGTCACTACGTCGGCGAGCGCATCATCGATCGCGAACAGCGCGTCGAACGCGGGCCGCAACACAGCCGGCCAGTAGAGCCGGACAAGGTCGCGGTCCGTCAGCTCAGCGATATGAGACCGCCTTAGCCGCCTTCACGACGTCTTCCGACTTGATCAGCGCTAGCTTCTCGAGATTGGCGGCGTAGGGCAGCGGCACATCCTCGTTGGTCACGCGCAGCACCGGCGCATCCAGGTCGTCGAAGCCCTCTTCCATGCAAATCGCCATGATCTCCGACGCGATCGAGCAGGTCGGCCAGCCTTCCTCAACCACCACCAGGCGGTTGGTCTTGGCGAGCGACGTCAGCACCGTCTGCTTGTCCAGCGGTCGCAGGGTGCGAAGGTCGATCACCTCCGCCTCGATGCCCTCGCCCGCCAGTTGCTCCGCAGCCTCCAGCGCGACGCCGACGCCGATCGAATAGCTGACCAGGGTGACATCCTTGCCCTCGCGAACCAACCGCGCCTTCCCGATCGGCAGGACGTAATTCTCCATTTCCGGCACATCGAACTTCTGGCCGTAGAGCAGCTCATTTTCGAGGAACACCACCGGATCCTCGCTGCGAATCGCGGCCTTGAGCAGCCCCTTGGCGTCGGCCGCGCTGTAGGGCGCAATCACCCCCAGGCCGGGGACGCTGGCGTACCAGGGGCCGTAATTCTGGCTGTGCTGAGCGGCGACGCGCGCCGCCGCGCCGTTGGGCCCGCGGAACACGATC
>DASWTR010000302.1:0-2536 GCA_036402035.1 Sphingomicrobium sp. | reverse complement strand
TGGCGAAACCGGGCGCCCGGCTGGTCGCGTTGGTGAAGCCGCAGTTCGAGGCTGGGCGCGAAGAAGTAGGCAAGGGCGGCGTGGTGCGCGACCCGGCGGTTCACGAGCGCGTTTGCGACGCGGCGGCCGAATGGGTCCGGTCGAAAGGCTGGCGCGTTCTCGGCGTCGAACCGAGCCCGATCACCGGGCCGGAAGGCAATGTCGAGTTCCTGCTCGGCGCGATCAAGGAGGCATGATGGCTAGCGTTGAACGCGATGATCGAGGCATCTGGGGCAAAGCGGCGATCGCCATCCCGTCGATCGTGCTGGGCGGAATGGCGATGGGCTGGCTGTCCAATAGTGGCATGGATAACAGCTGGTACGTCGGACTTGAAAAGCCCGGCTTTCAGCCGCCTTCCTGGATGTTCGGAGTGGTTTGGGCAGCCCTCTACGCGCTGATGGGCCTGGCGCTGGCGGCGATCTGGAACGAGCCCCCGACGGCCCAGCGCACTGACGCCATCCGCTTGTTCTTCGTCCAGTTGGCATTGAACTATGCCTGGTCGCCGGTCTTTTTCGGCGGCCGGATGATCGAGATCGGCCTGCTGCTGTTGGTGGCGATTTTCGTTGCAGCGCTGATTACGGCCAAGGCTTTCAAGCGTATCCGGTCGGTAGCAGGCTGGCTGCTGCTTCCCTATCTTCTATGGTTGTGCCTGGCGGTCGCGCTCAACTATGAGACGGGCAGGCTAAATCCCGGTGCCGACGCCATGCCGCTGGGTTTGATTGGAGCGTAAGATGCAGTCGCAAAACCGGATTTTCGATGATTTGGTGAAGATGATGAACGGGGTCGCCGGCACCATGGCCGGGGTCGGCCGGGAGGCCGAGGCGTCGATGCGCGAGAAAATGCGCGAGTGGGCCGGCGGAATGGACTTCATCAGCCGCGACGAGTTCGAAGCGGTGAAGGCGATGGCGATTGCCGCGCGCGAGGAAAATGAGGCGCTGGCCAAGCGGATCGAGGCGCTGGAGCTGGCGAACAAGCCGGCCAAGCCCAAGGCCGCGCCCAAGCCGCCCAAGGGAGCCAGGCCCTGACCGACGAGCCCGAAACCGACGAGCGTGATGATGGCGCGCCGATCGAGATGCTCGAACAGTATTTCGAGGCGCGCGGTTGGGCCTGCGAGCGCGCCGGGGACGGCGAGATCATCGCCTCGGCGACCGGTAGCTGGGCGCAATATGAGCTGCGCGGTGTATGGCGGCCAGAGGACCAGGTCCTGCAATTCCTGGCCTTCCCGGACATCAAGGTGGCGACTGAGAAACGGGCCGCGATTTACGAAGCGCTGGGGCTGATCAACGAGCAATTGTGGCTGGGTCATTTCGAGCTGTGGTCGGGTTCGGGCCTGATCGTATTCCGCCACGCGGCGCTGGTCGGCGAAGGGGAGACGATGAGCTTCGAGCAGGCCGAGGCGATCAGCGAGGCCGCGCTCGAGGAATGCGAGCGCTTCTACCCCGTTTTTCAGTTCGTGCTGTGGGGCGGCAAGTCGCCGACCGAAGCGATCTCTGCGGCGCTGATCGATACCGCCGGAGAGGCGTGACGTCATGGCGGCAGTTTTTCCGGAGCCGGCCTGGCTGGTCGGTTGCGGTAACATGGCCGGTGCGATGGTCGAGGGCTGGCGCGCGGGAGATGCGGACTTCTCCGGCGTTACCGTGATCCGGCCGAGCGGGACGCCGGTTGAAGGCATCCGGACGCTGACCGACTATCCGCAAGGCGAGCGGCCGCGGTTCGTCATGCTTGGCTTCAAGCCGCAGAAGCTGGACGAAATCGTGCCTGGGCTGGAGTCGCACGTCGGCGCGGAAACCTGGCTCGTGTCCATGCTGGCGGGCGTATCGGCCGTATCGTTGCGCGAGCGATTTCCTCGCGCGAGATCGATCGTTCGGATCATGCCGAACCTTCCCGTCGCCCAGGTGCAAGGCGTGGTAGCGCTCTATTCTGAGGATGGCGATAGCAATCAGCTGCCGGAAGTCCGCCAGCTGATGGCCTCGCTCGGGGTGATCGCCTGGTGTGAGAGCGAAGCCGAGCTCGGCATTATCGGCGCCGTGGCAGCAGCGGGCGTGGCCTATGTCGCACGCTTTGCCGACGCCTTGGCCGGATCCGGAGCGGAGCTTGGTTTGCGGCCAGGCGTGGCCGAACAGGTCGCCATTCAGACGCTGGTGGGAACGGGCGCCTATGCGGCCGAGACCGGCGCCTCCATGAGCGAGATCGCGCGCCGCGTCGCCAGCCCCAAAGGGACCACCGAACAGGGACTGGCCGTGCTGGATGCTCCCGACGGACTTCGGTCGCTCGTCGAACGCACGCTGGCCGCCGCAATCCAACGCGGCGAGGAGCTCGCGACCGAGGCAGCCAGCCGCGATTGACGGTTAACCGCCGCTCGCCTAGGCGCGGCCGTCGAAACGAGAGGATTTCAATGGCCGAGACGCGCAGCTTCGACGACCGCGACGGGTGGATCTGGATCGACGGGAAGCTGGTTCCGTGGCGCGAGGCCAATGTCCATATCCTGACCCACGCG
>DASWTR010000301.1:0-3997 GCA_036402035.1 Sphingomicrobium sp. | reverse complement strand
TGAACAAGGTCATCGCGGTGAGCACGATCCGTCCCAGATATTCGCCGCCATAGTTCCAGCCGGGATCGTTGCTGCCGCCGCGGATGCCGCGCCACCAGGTGCGGGACAGTCGGTAGCGCAGCGCCCGGAACTGGGCGAAGCCGCCGAGATAGATAAGGGCAATATAGAATAAGGTGAAAATGCCGCCGGCGGCTTCCATCTTGCCGCGCGCGACCAGCGCGGGGAACAGGAACTGGATGAAAAGGAAGAAGGGGATCAGCACCGCCATGACGATGACGAAACCGATGAACATCTCCTTGCCGGTACCAGTCCATTCGAGCCGGTCGCCAATGAGCTCGGTTCTGCTCCACAAGTAGCGGCGCTGCCGCGCCGTGGCCCAGAAGCGGTAGATGCCGAGCGTGACGATGGTCAGCAGCACGTTCGAGGCGGCAATCGGCAGATATTCGCGCCAGCCTCCGGTGAACTGGATTGCTCTCTCCGGCGCACCGGCCGAGCCCGTCATCGCATCCATCAATAATGCCCCACCTATCCTGCCCCTGTTGGCAGAGACTAGCGGCCCAATTTGTTTAGAAAAGACAAATCTACCGACGTGTTGAGCCCGCTATTTCTTTGATGGCGAAGAGAACACATCCTCGATCGACATGCCGAACAGTTCTGCAATACGGAACGCCAGCGGCAATGACGGGTCATATTTACCGGTCTCGATCGCGTTGACGCTCTGGCGCGACACCTGCAGCCGCTCGGCGAGATCGGCCTGGCTCCAGTTGCGCTCGGCGCGGAGCAGCCTCAGCCGGTTATTCATGACAGCCGCTGCCGGTCGTCAGCTTGTTGAAGACGGCCCCGATGCCGAGCCCGACGAACCAGAAGAAGGCCGCGCCGAAGCCGCCGTTACCCTGCGGCACCAACTCGTAATTCTGGAGGAACTCCCAGATCGTCATGACCGTCAAGCAGAAGCCGGTGGCGAACAGGCACTGGCGGATCAGCAGCATCCGCCAATATTCATCCGGCTCCTCGGCCAGCAGCCGCATCACCGCCCAGAACACGCCGATGATCGGCAGCGCCGGAAGCACGGCAAGGACATAGGCCAACGGTCCCGAAATCGCATCGGCGCGGAACAGGCGACCGACCACGAACAATGCGACGAGGTAAACACTCATCAGCACCACCAGGCGGATCGTGTAGCGGCGGATTGCAGGGCTCTTGTAACCGGCCATGACAGCACTCCCTTGTTAGTAAAGGAAGCTTTACATCGCCGCGAACGATGCTGTCAAGCTAAATTGACATAATGTCCAGCAAGCTTTACCGCATCATCGCTTGAAGCCTATGCTGCGCTGCACTAGGTGCGGTTCCATGTCCGAGATGTTCAAGATCAAGCTCCCCGACGGCTCCGTGCGTGACATGCCGCAAGGCTCGACGCCCGCGGATGTCGCCGCGGCGATCGGGCCCGGCCTGGCCAAGGCGGCGCTGGCGGCGCGCGTCGACGGCGAAGTTCGCGACATCACTCGGCCGTTCGAGGGCGACGCCGAGCTGGCGCTGATCACTTCGAAGGACGAGAAGGACGCGTTGGAGCTGGTCCGGCACGACTTTGCGCATATCCTCGCCGAGGCAGTGCAGCGACTGTTTCCCGGCACCCAGATCACCTTCGGTCCAGCGACCGAAGACGGTTTCTATTACGACTTCGCCCCCGCATCCGACCGCGGCCCGTTCACCGACGAGGACTTGCCGGTGATTGAGGAAGAGATGCGGCGGATCATCGCCGAGGACCTGCCGCTCATCCGCGAAGTGTGGCAGCGCGAGGACGTCCGCGCGCTGTTCCAGCGGCAGGGCGAAAGCTTCAAGGCGGAATGGGTGATGGAGCTGCCCGAGGGCGAGCCGATCACCATGTATCGTTCCGGCCAGGGCGAACGTGCCTGGATCGATCTTTGCCGCGGACCGCACCTCGCCTCGACCGGCAAGCTCGACCCGCAGGCGTTCAAGCTGACCCATGTGTCGGGCGCCTATTGGCGTGGCGACCAGAACAATCCGATGCTGAGCCGCATCTACGGCACCGCCTGGCTCAACAAGAAGCAGCTGGCCGAGCATCTCGTCCGTCTCGAAGAGGCGGCCAAGCGCGACCATCGCAAGATCGGCAAGGAGATGGACCTGTTCCACCTCCAGGCCGAAGCGCATGGATCGGTCTGCTGGCACCCCAACGGCTTCATCATCTGGCGCCAGCTGGAGGCCTATATGCGGCGCAAGCTCGACGCCGCCGGCTATGTCGAAATCAAGACCCCGCAGCTGATGGACGCCCGCCAGTGGGAGAAGAGCGGCCACTGGGGCAAATATCGCGAGAATATGTTCGTCGTCCCCGACGAGGTGCCCAACACCGAGGAAGAGGGCCCGGTGATCAGCGGCGAGGGCGACTGGATGGCCCTCAAGCCGATGAACTGCCCGGCCCATGTGCTGGTCTTCAAGCAGGGCATCACCAGCTACAAGGAGCTTCCGATCCGGCTCGCTGAGTTCGGCTGCTGCCACCGCAACGAACCGCACGGCGCGCTGCACGGCATCATGCGGGTGCGCCAGTTCACCCAGGACGACGCCCATATCTTCTGCCGCGAGGACCAGATCGTCGAGGAGGTGCAGATGTTCTGCGACCTGCTGGACGGCATCTACAAGGACCTCGGCTTCGACAAATATGCGATCAAGCTGGCGCTTCGTCCCGACAAGCGCTTCGGCAGCGACGAGATGTGGGACCAGGCCGAGGGCGAACTGCGCGACGCGGTGATCGCCTCAGGTCGCGCTACCGAGGAATATGGCTGGGAGGAGCTGCCCGGCGAAGGTGCCTTCTACGCGCCCAAGCTGGAGTTCCAACTGACCGATGCGATCGGCCGCACTTGGCAGGTCGGCACCATGCAGTCGGACCGCGTGCTGCCCGAGCGGCTCGACGCGACCTATATCGGCGAGGATGGCGAGAAGCATCGCCCGATCATGCTCCACCGCGCCATTCTCGGCACGTTCGAGCGGTTCATCGGCATTTTGATCGAGCATCACGCCGGCAAATTCCCGCTGTGGCTGGCGCCGGTCCAGGCGGTGGTGGCGACTATCGTGTCGGACGCGGACGACTATGCGCGCGAAGTCACGGCGAAGCTCCAGGCGGTTGGGCTGCGCGCCGAGGCCGATCTGCGCAACGAGAAGATCAACTATAAGGTGCGCGAACATTCGCTGGCCAAGGTTCCACTGCTCGTCGTGGTCGGCAAGCGTGAGGCGGAGGAAGGCACGGTCGCGGTACGCCGGCTGGGCAGCGACGAGCATCAGAAGGTGATCAGCCTCGACGAGGCGGTCGCCTTGTTTGCCGCCGAGGCGCTGCCGCCCGACCTCAAGGGCTGATGGGGTTCCACGGCCTCCATCGCTACGAAGCCGGCGCGCCAATGCCGCGCCATCGTCATGCCGAGCCCTACATGGCGATCGTTGTCGAAGGCGGATATCTGGAAGCCGGAGACTCGGGCCGGATCGAGGCTCGTCCGGGCGATGTGCTGATCCATGGCGCATATGAAGCGCACCAGGATGCTTTCATGAAGCGGGGTGCCACCGTCCTTAACCTTCCGTTGGAATGGGAAGCCCGGTCTGCTTTCGGGCGGATCCGCGACGTCGATGCGATCGTCCGGCTTGCGGCGCGCGATCCACTGCAGGCGTCGGTGCAGGCCCGTGCCGAGCTTGAGCGGAGCGAGCCGGCATTGCGCGATTGGCCCGACCTGCTGGCGACGGCGCTCCATCACGATCCGGACCTCTCCATCTCGGCCTGGGCGGAGGGCATCGGGCTGGCGCCGGCGTCGGTCAGCCGCGGGTTCGCTCGAGCCTATGGCGTAAGTCCAAAGCGGTTTCGCCTCGAAGCCCGGGCTCGGCGTGCCGCGCAGCGGCTGCCATCTTGGCAGGGCGGCCTGGCATCGTTGGCCGCCGAGCTCGGTTTCGCGGATCAGGCGCACATGTCGCGGGTGATTGCCGCAATGACCGGCCTGAC
>DASWTR010000300.1:0-2815 GCA_036402035.1 Sphingomicrobium sp. | reverse complement strand
TGCTGCGTTACTGGGCCGACAAGCCCTAGATGGATGCGCGAACGCTCAACTCGCTCGGCCTGAAGGCGCTGGAGGCGGGCAACAGTGGCGAGGCCATTACCCACTTCGCAGCTGCGACCCGCGCCGACCCCGAAGCGCCAGCTCTGTGGATGAACCTGGCCAAGGCCAAGCGCCTGGCTGGCAACGATGAAGGCGAGCGGCGCGCGCTGGAGCGGGTGCTGGAGATCGATCAGCTCCACCTGATGGCGCTGATCCGCCTCGCCGAGCTGCACGAACGCAAGGGCGAGACCGGTTCCGCCAGCGATCGCTGGACGATGGTGTTGGGCCTGGCCTCGAAGATCGCCGATCCTTCGCCGGAGCTGGAGGCGATGATCGGCCATGCCCGCGCGTTCATCGACGGGCAGCGTGAAGGGCTGGCCGAGGCAATCCGGCAAGGGCTGGACCAGTCGCTAGAGCAGGCGGATCAGCGCGACCGTCGGCGAACCTCGGCGGCGGTGGAAATCATGCTGGGCCGGCGCCAAGCCTTCACCAATCAATGCCACGGCTTCTTCTATCCGTTCCTGCCCGCGGATGAGTTCTTCGACCGCGACCATTTCCCATGGCTGGAACGGCTGGAAGCGGGGACGGCCGTTATTCGCGAAGAGCTGCGGCAGATACTCGCTAGCCGCGATCCGGGGCTGACACCCTATATAGACATGCCCCCTGGAACGCCGCGCAACTTGTGGACCGAGCTCGATGGTTCGTCTGACTGGAGCGCGTTGCACCTTTGGCGCGACGGGGAACGGATCGATGCGGTTTGCGAGCGCGCCCCTCGCACCGCCGAGCTAGTGGAATCTCTGCCGCTGGCCCGGATTTCCGGCCGCGCCCCGGCCGTTTTTTTCTCCATCCTGAAGGCCGGAAAGCGCATCCCGCCCCATACCGGGGTCACCAATATTCGATCGATCGTCCACCTGCCGTTGATCGTCCCCGAGCGCTGCGGTTTTCGAGTGGGCGGCGAGACTCGGGAATGGCGCGAGGGGGAGGCGTTCGTGTTCGACGACACGATCGAGCATGAGGCCTGGAACGACAGCGATGAGGATCGGGTGGTGTTGATCCTCGACTGCTGGAATCCCCATCTCAGCGACAGCGAGCGGGGGATGATCAAGAAGATCTTCGCAATTTCGGCAAGCCGGCGGCCCGACAAGCCGATCCGGGGCTAGCTGAGCCGCCGCTTCGTCGAAAACAACTTTGCCAAGTCAGTGCGGAATCGCATAATCTTGCTTCGCGGCGCAGCAGTGAAGGAGATCGTCATGCGTAACTTCTTTGTCGGACTGGCAATTGTCGCTCTGATCGGCGCCAGCGGCGTTGCGCCAGCTCAATCGTCGAAACCGAAGAAGGGCGATCCGAGCGAAGTGGTCTGCGAGAAAATCGAGGTGATTGGCAGCCGCGTCGCCGCGAAACGAGTATGCGCCACCCGTGCGGAATGGGCCGAGAAACGGCAGCAGGACCGCGACGTCATCGACCAGGCGCAGCGGGCGGCCAACGGGCCCTGCGCCAGCGTCAATACTCATAGCGGGGCGCCAGCCTGCTAGGAGGTCCGCGATGCAATCCGTCATGATCGCCATCGCGCTATTGGTTGGGCTTCAGCCGACGCCCGTATCCAACTCAAAGCCGGCGAAACCGGACCGCGAGAATGAAGTCGTCTGCGAATCGATCAAGCTCACCGGCAGCAGGCTTGGCAGCAAGCGCTTTTGCGCCACCCGCGCCGAATGGAAGGAAAAGCGGCGCCAGGATCGCGAGACAATCGACCGCGCGCAAATCCTCCACTGCGTGCCCGGCGCCAACTGCTGATTGAAAGTTATTCGGTCGTAGGCCCTGCCCGGCCCGGCGCCTTGAACTGCAGCTTGCCGTCGCCTTCGTCGACACCGATGGTTGTACCGTCGGTTACGCGACCGGCGAGGATTTCGTCGGCGAGCGGGTCCTGCAGATATTTCTGCACCGCGCGCTTCAACGGCCGAGCGCCATAGACCGGATCGTAGCCAACCCGGCCGAGCCAGGCGCGGGCGGCGTCGGTCAGTTCCAGCCTGATCTTGCGATCCTCGAGCAGCTTCTGCAGCCGCCCAACCTGGATGTCGACGATCGGGCCCATATGGCTGGCCGACAGCCGGTGGAACAGGATGATTTCGTCGAGCCGGTTGAGGAACTCGGGCCGGAAATGACCGCGCACCACCTCCATCACCTGCGCCTCGACATTGGTCGGATTCTCGTCCTCGCCCAATGAGGCGAGATATTGCGAGCCGAGGTTCGAGGTCAGGATGATGATGGTGTTGGTGAAATCGACCGTGCGCCCCTGGCCGTCGGTCAGGCGGCCGTCGTCGAGCACCTGCAGCAATATGTTGAACACATCGCCGTGGGCCTTCTCGACCTCGTCGAACAGCACCACCTGGTACGGCCGCCGCCGGACCGCCTCGGTCAGGACGCCGCCTTCCTCATAGCCGACATAGCCCGGAGGAGCGCCGATCAGCCGGGCGACCGCATGTTTCTCCATGAACGCGCTCCTGTCGATGCGGACCATCGCGGTTGGGTCGTCGAACAGAAACTCGGCGAGCGCCTTGGTCAGCTCGGTCTTGCCCACGCCGGTGGGGCCGAGGAACAGGAAGGAGCCGAGCGGGCGGTTGGGGTCCTGCAGCCCGGCGCGGGCGCGGCGGACGGCGGCGGAGACCGCCTTGACCGCATCCTGCTGGCCGATGACCTTGGCCCCGATCGCATCCTCCATGTGGAGCAGCTTTTCCCGTTCGCCTTCCCTCATCCGCTCGACCGGGATTCCGGGCCCGCG
>DASWTR010000299.1:0-2475 GCA_036402035.1 Sphingomicrobium sp. | reverse complement strand
TGGATAGCTGTTTTTCTCTGTGGACGGACTCTCGAATTCACCAGCAGCCGATCCGGATGAAACACGGGCATTGGGTGATCCCGCCCTTCGCGCTAGGGAAACAAGCCCAGTTTTCCACAGACTTCTCCACCGGAGCGCTATGTCCTTGATATTGGCCAGCAACAGCCAAATCCGCCGAGCAATGCTGCAGCAGGCCGGCCTCCAATTTGAGGTGCAGTCGCCCGATTTCGACGAGGAACAGGCCAAGCGTACAGGCGTCGAAGGTGAACCGCTGGTTCGGGCGCTGGCGGAAGGCAAGGCGGCGTCGGTCACGGCAACGGCCGATGACTGGGTGATCGGCAGCGACAGCAGCGTCAGCGTCAATGGCGCCCGCTATTCCAAGCCGCGCGACCGGGACGAGGCAGCAGCGCATCTCCGGGCCTTCTCTGGCCAGACCATGTCGTTATCAAGCGCGGTCGCCCTTGCTCGATCGGGCCGTGTCGAGTGGAGCCACGCCGAAACGGCGCGACTCAAGCTAAGGCCGCTGAGCGTTTCCTTCATAGACCAGTATCTCCAGAAGGAATGGCCTGAGGTCGGCTTTTGCGTCGGCGTATTCCGGATGGAGGGACTGGGCGTGACCTTGTTCGAGCGGGTGGAAGGAAGCTATTTCACCATCCTCGGCATGCCGTTGCTTCCCTTGCTGGCCGCCCTCCGCGAGCGGGGATTGATGCCGTCATGACGTCGCGCCCCTACTCCGAAGTCATCGGCGACCCGATTGACCACAGCCTGTCGCCGGTGATTCACGGCTTCTGGCTGGAGGCGCTTGGCATCGACGCCGACTATCGCCGCTGCCAGGTCACGCGCGCCGACCTGCCCGCCTATGTCGCGGAAAAGCGGGCCGATCCCAACTGGCGCGGGTCGAACGTCACCATGCCGCTCAAGCTCGATGCGATCGGTCTCGCGGATGGCGCCGCGGATTGGGCGGTTGCGGCCGGCGCCGCCAATGTGCTGATGCCGCGCGAGGGCAAGCTGGTCGCCGCCAATACGGATGTGGGCGCGATCGCCGCGCTCCTCTCCCGCCTCAACAAGGCTAAGGCGCGAATGGGCAGTGTCATCCTGCTCGGCAATGGCGGCGCGGCGCGCGCGGCACTGGTGGCGCTGAAGCTGGTCGGCCTGACTAATGTCCGAATCCAGGCCCGCGACCTCGCCGAAGCGCGCAAACTGGCGGTCGAATTCGGATTGGACGTTGGGCCGGAGCTGTTCACTGCGCCGATCGTCAGCGACGGCCTGATCAACGCGACCCCGCTCGGCATGCCTGGCCGCGACTGCCTCAACTGCGACCTGAACCGCATGCCGCAAGGCGGCTGGGTGTTCGACATGATCACCGACCCCGCCGAAACGCCGCTGATCGCAGCAGCCCGGGCCAAGGGGCTGACGACCGTGAATGGTTTGCAAATGCTGGTCGAGCAGGCGGCGACCAGCTTCAAGCTGTTCTTCGGCAAGGATGCGCCACGTGACCGCGATGCGGAACTGTGGCAAAAACTTCGTCCATGATCACGCTGGCGCTGACCGGGTCGATCGGCATGGGCAAGTCGACCGTGGCGGCGATGTTCGCCGAGGGTGGTGTCCCGACCTTCGACGCCGATGCCGTCGTGCGGCGTCTGCAGGGCCAGGGCGGGCGGCTGGTTCCGCTGATCGAAGCGCGCTTCCCCGGCACCACCCGCGACGGCGCGGTCGATCGAGATGCGCTGTCGAGCGCGGTATTAAGTGACCGCGACGAGCTGGCCGCGCTCGAAGCGATCGTTCATCCCGCGGTCCATCACGAGCGCACCCGCTTCATCGTCGAGCATGGCGATGCGCCGGCGCTGCTGTTCGATATCCCGCTCTTGTTCGAAACCGGCGGCGACGAAGCGTTCGACAAGGTCATCGTTGTCTCAGCGCCGCCCGAATTGCAGCGCGAGCGGGTGCTGAGCCGCCCCGGAATGACCGAGGAAAAATTCCGCCAGATAGTGTCGCGCCAGCTGCCGGACGAGGAAAAACGGGAGCGCGCCGATTTCGTCATCGACACATCCGGTACGCTGGACGAAACCCGCGCCCAGGTGCGCAATATCCTGACTTGTCTCGGCCTGCAGACGGGTGTTTAAGGGGCTCATGCGCGAAATTGTCTTCGACACGGAGACCACGGGATTGTCGCCCGCGGGCGGCGACCGCATGGTCGAAATCGGCTGCATCGAAATGGTCGGCCGGATCGAGACTGGGCGCCATTTCCATTGCTATTTCAACCCCGAACGGCCGATGCCGAGCGAGGCCGAAGCGGTGCACGGCCTCAGTGACATCTTCTTGTCCGACAAGCCACGGTTCGCCGACAAGGTCGAGGAATTGCTGGAGTTCATTGGCGATGCGCCGCTGGTTGCGCACAACGCCGGATTCGACTTCGGCTTCCTCAATCATGAGCTGGATCGCTGCGGGCGGCCGGCGATCTGCCTGAGCCGAATG
>DASWTR010000298.1:0-2226 GCA_036402035.1 Sphingomicrobium sp. | reverse complement strand
CATGGCATTGCGCACTGCTGCTGCCATATTCAGGTTGGATCCCGCCAGTGTTCCGTCTGAAGCGGTGCACCGGTCGCCATCGCATTCGATGCGCTGCCCGGCGAGCTCGAAGAATCGCTGATCCGATCCGACCGTCGGCATGGCATCAGTGACGAGGGAGAGGCGATCCGCCCCTTTTGCGGCGAGGGCGATCCTGAGGCTGGCCGGATGCACATGATGACCATCGACGATGAGTCCGCACCAGCTGGAGCGATTGTCCAGTGCAGCGCCGACCGCTCCGGGCTCGCGGCTGCCGAGCTGGGTCATCGCGTTGAAGAGATGCGTAAATCCGCTCAGCCCTTCGGCGAACGCCGCCTGGACGTCGTCATAGGTCGCCGCGGTGTGGCCGGCGGCGACCACCACGCCCCGATCGACCAGCGCGCGAATGGCGCCAGGCAGGGCCAGCTCCGGTGCAAGGGTCACCAACACGCGACCGTGGCACAGCGAGGCAAGCAGGTCGATCGCCTTCTGATCGAGGCTGCGGAATTTGGAAGCATCGTGGATTCCTTTCCGCGCGGGGTTCAGGAAAGGTCCCTCGACGTGAATACCAAGCACGCCCGGGATCCCGCGTTCGATGGCGGCATCCACCGCCCGGATCGCTCGTTCGACGGTATCGAGATCGTCGCTGATCAGCGTTGGCAGGTAACCGGTCGTGCCGAAACGCCGATGGGCTTCTCCGATGGCTACGATGCCATCGACCGTCGGATGATCGTTGAACAGCACCCCGCCGCCGCCGTTCACCTGCAGATCGATGAAGCCGGGGACAAGGTCGCCCTCCAACTCCGTCCGCTGGAGATGGGCCGGGCACTCGCTGGATGGCATATCGCCGACGATCAGCCCGCCTTCCACCAGGACGCACCATTCGGACCGAAATCCGGCCGGCGTCAGGACGCGCGAGGCGTGAAGCGCGACCTGGCTCATCGGGTTTCGGTCACCTTGCGAAGATGCGGCGGGCGATCCGGGTCGAGCCCCCGGGCGAGGCTCAACGAAACCGCGCAACGGTAGAAGCTCTGGATTGTCGCGATCGGCGCGAGCGCCGGATGCAGGCCCGGAAGGAAGGGCAGCGCCAGCGCCCCCTCCGCACCGCCGCCGGTCATGAGTACCTGTGCCTGGCGGTCAACGAAGTCGCGCACGAGCGCGCCAAAATCATCTCGTGCCTGGTCGCTGGGCATCAGCATCAGGACGGGGAAACCAGCGCCCACCAGCGTCATCGGGCCATGCTTCACCTCGGCCGCGCTGAACGCCTCCGCATGAAGCCGGCACGTTTCCTTGAGCTTCAAGGCCGCTTCCTGTGCGATCGCGTAATTCAGCCCCCGCCCGACGACGAACAGGTTGCTCGCATCGGCCAAAGCGGCGACGGCCGGCGACCAGTCCAGGTTCCAGGCCGTATCGAGAAGCTGTGGGGCATCGGCCCAGGCGCGGTGGAGATCGTCTTCCTCGGTCCATGCTGCGACCAGACCCAGCATGACCAGCAGTGAGGCGATGAACGATTTGGTTGCTGCAACGCTGCGCTCGGGCCCGGCCAACATGGGGATCGTGACCTCGGCCACCTCCGAGAGCGGAGATTGCGCATCGTTGACGATGGCGACCACCAACGCACCAGCATCTCTCGCCGCTCGAGCCGAGACGAGGACATCCGGACTCTGGCCCGATTGCGAAATCGCGATGAAAATGGCGCCGCTGAGATTCCGCCACGGCGTCGCGTAAAGCGACGATGTGGATGGCGCGAAGGAGGCGACCGGTATCCGGGCTCGGGTCTCGATCAGATATTTGGCAAAGGTGGCGGCATGGTCGGAGCTGCCCCTCGCACAGGTGATCGCAAGGCACGGCTCCATCTCGCGCAGCCGCTGGCCGAGCCGATGCAACTCGTGCTTGAGATCGGCTAGCTGTCGCTCCGCGACCGAAGCAGCTTCCGCCGCTTCCGCAAACATCAGCGTCGTCGATCCCGTATCCGCGTTCGTGCCCATCGTCCGACGTGCCGTAACCCAGCCGAAAAGCCAAAGCCACCGATTGGGATCGCCATGGTGCAGCCGGCACGGATAGATGGAGGGTTGCGGAGCTTCGGCGAAGCGCGCAGGCCAGCCCAAAATTTCGTCATTCCCGCGAAAGCGGGAACCCAGCAAAGAATCAATCCAGTGGTTCCAGGCCGAGATCCTCGGCTAGATCGCGCCAATCGGGGTTGGTGGC
>DASWTR010000297.1:0-1805 GCA_036402035.1 Sphingomicrobium sp. | reverse complement strand
AAGGCGATCCGTAATGCGGGTCTCGGCATCAACCCGATCACGGATGGCCAGATGATCCGGCTGCCAATCCCCGAATTGACCGAGGAACGCCGTAAGGAGCTGGCCAAACTCGCCGGCCAATATGCCGAAAAAGCCCGGGTCGCGGTCCGCAACGTGCGCCGTGACGGTATGGATGCGCTTAAGAACGACGAGAAGAAGAAGGAAATCAGCGAAGACGAGCATAAGCGGCTCGACGCCGAAGTGCAGAAGATGACCGACGACACGATCAAGGAAATCGACGCCGCGGCCCACGCCAAGGAACAGGAAATCCTCGGCAAGTGACGCCCAGTCCGGCCCCGATGGAGGGGGCCGCCCTCGCCGAAGCCGCGGGGGTGCCTCGCCATGTCGCCATTATCATGGACGGCAACGGCCGGTGGGCTGCAAGCCGCGGCCTTCCGCGCGTCGCAGGCCATCGTGCGGGTGCCGAAGCGGTCCGGCGGACATTGAAGTCCGCCGTCAAAGCCGGCGTGCAAGTGCTTACCCTATATGCCTTTTCATCTGAGAACTGGCGCCGATCCGAGGAAGAGATCAGCGACCTCAAGGGGCTGATGGGCTATTATCTCGAGCGCGAGCTTGACGAGCTTGCCCGGGAGGGGGTGCAGCTGCGCCTGATCGGCGATCATCAGGCATTCGGGCCGCAGCTGGTGGAACGCCTGGAGCGGGCGGTCGAGAAGACTAAGGACAACGACCGGCTGATCCTGGTGGTAGCGTTGAATTATGGCGCCAGGAACGAGATCGCGGCCGCCGCGCGACGTCTGGCGACTAAGGCAACGAACGGGGAACTCAACGTTGCGGAAATCGACGAGGCCCGGCTCGGTCGGGAGCTGACTACGCACGGGCTCCCGGAGCTCGACCTGATGATCCGCACGTCCGGTGAAAAGCGACTGTCGAACTTCCTGCTGTGGCAGGCGGCCTACGCCGAACTGGTTTTCCTGGACACGCTCTGGCCCGATTTCGACGAGGCTGCGTTCAACGCCGCGCTTGGCGAGTTCGCCGGGCGGCAACGACGGTTTGGCGGCCGATGAGGGAACTCACGACCCGCACCGCTGTGGGTATCATCTTGATCGTCATTGCGCTTGCATCGGCGCTCTTCGGGGGCACGGTATTCGCTGTGCTCGTCGCGCTGATGGCGACCGTGATGTACCTCGAATGGTCGCGCATGGTCGGCCATTGGGGCCTGGCTTGGCGCATCTACGGTTTCTTCTATTGCCTCCTGCCGGCGGTGTCCCTGCTGTGGATCCGCGAGCGTGCGGAATATGCCGGGATTGGCACGGGTTTCGATCTGCTGATCTGGGTATTCCTGGTGGTCTGGTCGACCGACATCGGTGCCTATTTCGCTGGGCGTGCGATCGGCGGGCCCAAGCTCGCCCCGTCGATCAGCCCCAACAAGACGATCGCCGGATTGATCGGCGGCGTGATTAGCGCAGCCGTGCTGGCGGGCGCCTGGGTCTATTATGTCCAGTTGCCGGCAAAGCTGCTTTGGTTGGCAGTAATCTTTGCCGTCGCCGCCCAGCTTGGTGATTTGTTCGAGAGCGGGTTGAAGCGCCGGGCCGGGGCCAAGGATAGCGGCACATGGCTTCCCGGCCATGGCGGCCTGCTCGACCGGCTGGACGGCCTGGTACCCGTCGCGGTGCTGACCGCCGCGCTTATGATCGCGGGCGCCCTGTGACGCGGCGCAAAATCTCGATCCTCGGTGCGACCGGCTCGGTCGGCACTTCGACCCTGGACCTTGTCGAGCGACATCCCGACAAGTTCGAGGTCGTCGC
>DASWTR010000296.1:0-14241 GCA_036402035.1 Sphingomicrobium sp. | reverse complement strand
CATGTCCGCCGCGATGGATGAGTGGCGCCGATCGACCAAGACCGCGCAGGTCGACCGCGCCGGCACTCGCGAACGCCTCGCCAGCCGCATGAACGCGTCCGTCGCGGCCGAACTCGACCGCCTGACCGACCGGCTCAACATCCTCGCCACCGTCGGCTCGGTCGCGCCGTTCGTCGGCTTGTTCGGAACGGTATGGGGCATCATGCGCAGCTTCACCGCCATCGCCGGCGCCAACAACACCTCGCTGGCGGTGGTCGCGCCGGGCATCGCCGAGGCGCTGTTCGCCACCGCCATCGGCCTGTTCGCCGCCATCCCGGCGGTAATCGCCTACAACCGGCTGACCCACGGCCTCGACCGGCTCGAGGCCAAGCTCAGCCGCTTCGCCGACCGCTTCCACGCGACTTTGAGCCGCGAGCTGGAGGTCGAGGCCGGGACCGGCCACTGATGGGCGCCAACCTCCCCTCCTCCTCCCGCCACGGCCGCCGCCGAGCGCCGATGTCGGAGATCAATGTGACGCCGCTGGTCGACGTCATGCTGGTGCTGCTGATCATCTTCATGGTGACGGCGCCGCTGCTCGTCGCGGGCGTTCCGATCGACCTGCCGGAGAGCCGGGCGGGTGCACTCGATCAGGAGGCCAAGCCGGTGCAGGTCGCAATCGACGGCCGCGGCGTGATCACGGTCGACGACGCGCCTGTGGCCGAGGGCGAGCTACCCGCGCTGCTGGCGCGGATCGCATCGCAGCCCGAGCCTGCCGAGGGCCGCCGCATCTACCTCCGCGCCGATCGCAGCCTCGACTATGGCCGGGTGATGCAGGTGATGGGCGAACTGAACCGCGCCGGCCTAAACCGCGTCGCGTTGGTCTCCGTGGGACCGGAGCAGCAATGAAGCTCGACCGCGCCGAATGGACCGGGACGGGAGCAGCCTTGCTGTTCCACGTCGCGCTGATCGGTGCGCTGTCGATGAGCCTCGCCAATGTCGATTCCACACCAGAACCCCCGGCGATGGAGGTCGAGTTCGTCGAGGACGTTGGTTTGACAGCGGCCGCCCCGCAATCGATCGCGGTCCCGCCGCCGCCGAGCCAGGCGCCTGAGATCGGCGAGGCCGACCCGGTCGAAGCACCGCCAGTTGTCCAGCCCCGACCCAGGCCGGCGCCCTCTCCGGTCGTGAAGCCCACCCCGCCCAAGCCTGCCGCGCCGGCCAAGCCCGCGCCGAGGGTTTCGCGGATCGGCGACGATTTCCTGAAGGGGATCGGCGAGGCGCCGTCCAGGAGCAATGCCCCGCCCAAGGCGGCGGCGCCAACCTTCAGCGCCAAGGCAAGGGCCAGTGTCGGGCAGGCGATTCTTCGGCAGGTCCAGCCATGCGCCGACCGCCAACCGTTTATCGGCGAAGACGCCAATCAGGTTCGGCTGCGGGTCAATCTCAAGCTGGCCCGGAGCGGACGGTTGATCAGGCCGCCGACGATTCTCGGCATGTCGGGCGACCCCGACCTTCGCTCCAAATATGGCGACCTGCTGGAAGACCAGGTGCGCCGTATCTTCGCCGAATGCACTCCGCTACGCCTGCCGGCCGAGCTGTACGACACCGCTGACGGCGGCTGGAACGACTTCACCTTCACCTACAGGGTAAACTGAGCCATGCGACTGATCTTCACCGTTCTGCTTGCCGGCCTGGCCGGGGCCGCCGTCGCTCAAGACACGCAGGAGCCGCCCGAACTGGTCGGCGGCAGCGTCCGGACCAATACGGCCATTGCCGTCCCGGTGATGCCCGGCAACATGATCGGGCGGCAGGTCTCGGAGGTGATTGCGTCCGACCTCCGCTCGACCGGCTTGTTCACGCCAATCGGTCCAGGCGGCCTCCCTTCTTATTCGGTCGAGGAGGCGGGCAATCCCGCCTATCCCAACTGGCGTAATGCCGGCGTTGCCGCTCTGGTCTCGGGCTATATCGAGCAGCGGCCGGACGGGCGGATGACCATCGCCTGCTATCTTCACGACGTCACCGCCGGACGCACGTTGGCCAATCAGGGCTTCGCGGTCAGCGGCAACGACTGGCGTCGGGCCGCGCACAAATGCGCCGACCTGGTCTATTCGCGCCTGTCGGGACAACAGCCTTTTCTCGACACCCGCGTCGTCTATGTCGCCGAGACCGGGCCCAAGACCAACCGCCAGAAGCGTGTCGCCATCATGGACAGCGACGGTAGCAACCATCGCTACCTGACCATCGGCCGCAACACGGTCGTGACCCCGCGCTTTTCGCCGCGTGGCGACAAGCTGGTCTATGTCAGCCACATCGGCCGCCGGCCGCGCGTGCTGTTGTACGATGTCGCCAGCGGGTCCGAGCGGCTGCTCATCCCCGGCAATCACATCACCTTCGCGCCGCGCTTTTCGCCCAACGGCCGGAGCGTGGTCTTCTCCATGGCCAACGGCGGCAATACCGACATCTATGTCGTCTCGGTGGATGGCGGCGAGCCGCGCCGGCTGACCAGCGCGCCCGGCGCCGACACGTCGCCCAGTTTCTCGCCTGATGGGCGGCAGATCGTGTTCGAGAGCGACCGCTCGGGCACCCAGCAGCTCTATGTGATGGGTGCCGACGGCTCGAACCAGCGCCGCATCAGCTTCGGCGGCGGTCGCTACGCCTCGCCGATCTGGAGCCCGACCGGCAACCTCATTGCCTTCACCAAGATCGCCGGTCCTTTCCGCATCGGCGTGATGAACGCCGGCGGGGGCGGTGAGCGGATCCTCACCAACGGCTGGCAGGACGAGGGCCCGAGCTGGGCACCCAACGGGCAGTTCGTGATGTTCCATCGCACGCCGCAAGGAGCAGGCGCGGCGCGGCTCTACGCAGTGCCCGTCAATGGCGGCAACGCGCGGATCATGCCGACCCCGGTCGGCGGATCCGACCCCAGCTGGTCACCCCTCAACAATTGATCGCAATCTCATGTTTGGCCGAACAGGGAAATCCAAGGAGCAAAATATGAACAAGCACATCCTCATCGGCATGACCGCCCTCGCCCTGACGCTGGGCGCCTGCGCCAAGCGCACGCCGCCGCCCGAGACGGTGCCGCAGGGCCCGGTGACCCCGCCGACCGACCCCAACTCGACCGACCCCAACAGCCTGGAAGTGGTCGAGTTGCCGGCGCTTCAGGCGGACCTGGTCGCCAAGGCTGGCTCCGACACCATTTATTTCGGGACCGACGAATATTCGCTCGACCAGGCATCGCAGGCGACGCTTGCGGCGCAGGCGCGCTGGCTGATGGCCAATCCCAACGTCCGGGCGTCGATCGAAGGCCATGCCGACGAACGCGGCACGCGCGAATATAATCAGGCGCTGGGCGAGCGCCGCGCCAACGCCGCGCGCGATTTCCTGGTGTCGCAAGGTGTCCCGACCTCGCGGCTGGTGGTGACCAGCTGGGGTAAGGAACGGCCGGTCGCGCAGGGCTCCAACGAAGAAGCTTGGGCTCAGAACCGCCGCGCCGTGACGGTGATTATTCGATAGTTTTCCCCTCCCCTTCAGGGGAGGGGCGAGGGGTGGGGGCATGAAAAGGCGCAAGCTCGGACTGCCCCACCCCTTCGCCGCTACGCGGCTCTTCCCCTCCCCTAAAGGGTAGGGGAGTTACGCCGCGTAGCGCTGCTGTCCGCTATGCCCCAGCCACGCCCGCGCCTGGCGCTGCGCCTCGGCGATTTCGCGCGCGGTCATCTCGATCGAGATTTCGGCGCGGCAGGCCTGGCTGCGGGTGTCGCCCGACAGCGCCGCCAGGTTGAACCATTTGTGCGCCTCGATCAGGTCGACGGCGATTCCGCCGCGGCCGGTCGAGTAGGTAACGCCAAGTTCGTAGAGCGCATCGACGCTGCCCTTCTCGGCATCCGCGATGCGGCTGCGGAGGAAGAAGTCCTGACTCGTCTGACTGATCGCCATGTCACAATCCCCTGTTCCTTCGATCGAACGGAGGATTCGCGCTCAAAGCGGAAATAAATGGTTAACGGCACGGTGACCCTAATCTTCGACTGTGTCCGCCGCGACACGGATATTGTCGATCAGCCTGGTTGTGCCGATCGTAGCGGCAGCGATCAGCCGCATCTCACCCGAGGGAGAATCCAGCGGTTCCAGCGTGGCTGAATCGACGAGAGCAAAATAGTCGATCCGGTTGAAACCGGCATCCGACAGCTTGTGCCTGGCGTCGTTGAGAGCAGCATCGACCGGCTCACCGTCGACGATCACCTCGCGTGCTTGCTCGAGCGCCTGCGGCAGCGCCACTGCCCGCGCCCGCTCGTCGGCAGAAAGATAGGCATTGCGCGATGAAAGCGCCAAACCGTCCACGTCCCGCACGGTCGGTACGCCGCGAATGTCGATACCCAGGCCAAGGTCCGCCTCCATCCGGCGGATCACCGCCAACTGCTGGAAATCCTTCTCGCCGAAGAAAGCCAGATCGGGCTGAACGGCCGTGAACAGCTTGGCGACCACCGTCGCCACGCCGGCGAAATGGCCCGGCCGCGCCGCCCCGTCCCACCGATCGCTCACTCCCGACACGCTGACCGTCGTCGCAAAGCCCGGCGGATAAAGCTGGTCCGCGGTCGGCATCCACAGCAGGTCGCACCCATGATGCTGGAGCAGCTCGGCATCTTCCGCCTCCTGCCGCGGGTAGCGGTCGAGGTCCTCATTGGCCCCAAACTGGAGCGGGTTGACGAAGATCGACGCCACCACCCGATCCGCCTCGGCCCGGGCCGCCTCGACCAGTGCCATATGGCCGGCATGAAGCGCGCCCATGGTCGGCACCAGCGCGATGGTCTGTCCCGCTTCCCGCCAATCCAGCAGCGCCCGCCGTAAATCGCTTAACCTTCTAATGATTTGCATGCGATTCCGGCCTTCGGTATCTCTGACGACGGGGCTGCTCTTATTCGGGCGGTTGTGGGTATCACAAGGGGAATAGCAGGCCATGGGCCAGCCGCACTTCATCGTCTTCGCCAATGAAAAGGGCGGCACCGGCAAATCGACCACTGCCGTCCACACCGCCATTGCCCTTGCTGCTTCGGGCCACAAGGTTGGCGCGCTCGACCTCGACCAGCGCCAACGGACCATGACCCGCTATTTCGAAAATCGGGATGCGACGATGCGCCGGCTCGACAAGCAGCTGGCGCACGCGACCTATGAAGTGCTGGAGGACCAGAGCGAGGCCGGGCTCGAAGCGGCGATCGGCCGCCTGTCCGGCGAAGCCGATGTGATCGTCGTCGACACGCCCGGCCGCGACGATCCGATTGCCCGCGCCGCCATCCTCAAGGCCGACACTTTGGTCACGCCGATGAACGACAGCTTCGTCGACCTCGACCTGATCGGCCAGGTGCATCCTGAGAATTTCAAGGTGACCAAGCCGAGCTTTTACGCCGAGCTGATCTGGAACAGCCGCACCCAGCGCGCCAAGCAGACCGGCCGCAGCGTCGACTGGGTCGTGCTCAGGAACCGCCTACAGCATATCCAGTCGCACAACCTCCAGCGCGTCGGCGCCGCGCTCGATGAGCTGGCCCGTCGCGTCGGCTATCGCGTGATTCCGGGCCTTGGCGAGCGCGTCATCTACCGCGAGCTGTTCCCCAAGGGCCTCACCCTTTTGGACCTTGCGGAGCTTGGCGAAGTCGGCTTGGGACACATTGCAGCCCGTCAGGAGTTGCGCGAGATGATTGCCGGACTCGCCATACCCGGCGAAGCCGAGACCGATCAGCCCAAGGCGGCCGCCGCGGGCTGACAAACAGCCACGCGAACAGGGATTTCAATGTCGCACCAGTTCAATCGTACCATCCTGCGCGAATATGACGTTCGGGGGATCGTCGGATCGACTCTTGATGCCGGAGACGCCTATGCGCTCGGCCGCAGCTACGCCGCGCTGGCAACGTCGGAGAATGCGAAGCGCGTGGCGGTCGGCCGCGATGGGCGCACGCACTCTCCCGAGCTGGAGGCCGCGCTGGTCCGCGGGTTGACCGAGGGCGGGCTCGACGTGCTCCTCATCGGCATGGGCCCATCGCCGATGCTCTATTTCGCAGTTTCCACACTCAATGTTGAGGGTGGAATCCAGGTGACCGGCAGCCACAATCCGGCCGACTACAACGGCTTCAAGATGCTGCTCAACGGCCGATCGGTGTTCGGCGCGGAGATCCAGGAGTTGGGCCGGCGCGCCGCCGAAGGCGACTGGAGCGAAGGCAACGGCCAAGTCGAGGAAGTCGATGTCAGCGATTCCTACATCGAGGCACTGCTCAAGAATTTCGACGGCAAGCCCTACCGGATCGGCTGGGACGCCGGAAACGGCGCTGCCGGGCCGGTCCTCGAGCGGCTCGTGAAGCGCCTGCCGGGCGAGCACTACACGCTGTTCACTAAGGTCGACGGCAACTTCCCAAACCATCACCCCGACCCGACGGTCGAGGCCAATCTGGTCGATCTGAAGAAGCTTGTCGCGGAGGAAGAGCTCGACTTCGGCTTCGCCTTCGACGGCGATGCCGATCGGATCGGCGCGGTCGATTCACAGGGCCGGGTGATCTGGGGCGACCAGCTGCTGATCATCCTTGCCGCGGCGGTGCTGAAGGACGAGCCGGGCGCGACGATCATCGCCGACGTCAAGGCCAGCCAGACCCTGTTCGACCGCATCGCCGAAATGGGCGGCACGCCTTTAATGTGGAAGACTGGGCACAGCCTGATCAAATCGAAAATGAAGGAAACCCATGCGCCGCTGGCCGGCGAAATGAGCGGCCACATCTTTTTCAAGCATCAATGGTATGGCTTCGACGACGCGCTTTACGCCGCGATACGCACCATCCGCGCGGTCTCGGCCAGTGGCAAGACGCTGACCGAGCTGAAGAGCGAGATGCCGGTGTCGGTCGCGACTCCCGAACTCCGCTTCCAGGTCGACGAGAGCCGCAAGTTCGCGGTGATCGGCGAAGTCGCTGGGCGCCTCGCGGCCGAAGGCGCCAACGTCAATTCGACGGATGGCGTCCGGGTCAACACGCCCGACGGCTGGTGGCTGTTACGTGCGTCCAACACCCAGGACGTGCTGGTCGCAAGGGCCGAGGCCAAGGACCAGGCCGGTCTCGACCGTCTGATGGCGACGGTCAACGATCAGTTGGAGAAGAGCAGCATCGCCGCGGTCGAGGCGGCGCACTAGCGGTCGGCCCGTCCGTTCGTTTTTGACAGCTACGACGGGCGATCGCGAATATGTGACCGGTATGCCCCACGCCTTACTCATGCTCGCCGCTCTATCGCTAGGGGCAGCTTCTCCGACGGTGCCGGAGGAACGGCGAAGGGACATGATCTGCTTCGCGGTGTTCTCGTCCTTGGCGGAAAAAGGCCAGGCAACCCGCGACCCCGAACGAGTGCGGCATGCGACCAGCGCGGCGCGCTATTTCCTCGACAGAATCGTCAGCCGCGAACCGAAGCTCGACGTGGCGACGGCGATGGCCCAGCTGGCCGCCGAGATCGGCCATCAACCGCTGAGCGACTACCAGTCTGGCTGCATCGAGGAGAGACAGCGAGGCCTTGAGACGATCATCAACAGCCAGAAACGTGGCAGAAAATAGCGATACCATCCTCCGTCAGGTACCGCGCTAAGTCTTGAGGCACGCCGGAAGTTTGCCATCCGCGATGGTCCGTGCCGCTTCGTTCTGCCCGCTGCCGGGCGGCACCACGGCGACGATGCAGGCCGGGGGCTTCAAGCGCACGACGACAAGATTGCTGACATCCGGGTTCTTGCCCTCGGGATCGCTGGCCACGTCGAGCCGGACGATCAAGGCCTGGGGGCTTGCTGGATCGGCGCCACGCCACTCGGCAGTCGTGCCCAAGCTATTGAACGCGCCGTTGGCGACGATGTCCGATAATCCGAGCTCGCTCCTTCGGCCGTCAGCGGAGGTTATGACAATGTCCTGGCGAAGGTCGCTTTCGCTTAGCTCCAGCTTATAGCCAGCCAGCCCTTCGCAAAGCCGCCGCCACCAGCCGCCCTCTTCCACATTCTCCTCGATCAGCCGGCATTGGACTGGATCGATGGAGGTGAATTGGCTGCGATCGTCGGATTCAGCGGCAACGACATTGGCAGCGGCTACCGTGTTCTCCGGTGCTGGGGTCGGCTCGCTCGTCGCGGCAGCCTCATTGGCTCGGCCCTCGTCTGCTCGCTGGGCGTTGCAGGCCCACAACGCAAGGATCGTGAACACCACCCACATTTTGCGCATCATCAATCGTCCTCATCCTCATAGCCGACGAGGTTGAGCTCCCGCGCCTTGATCTGGTGGAGCTGGCACCAGTGCATCAGCGCGTCCTCGCGGCCGTGGGTGATCCATACCTCCTTCGGCGCCACCTCGCGGATGGTCTGGGTCAACTCGTCCCAATCAGCATGGTCGGAGATGATCAGCGGTAGCTCGACGTTGCGCTGCCTCGCCCGCTGGCGGATGCGCATCCAGCCCGAGGCCATGGCGGTGATCGGGTCGGGCAGCCGGCGCGACCAGCGGTCGTTGAGCGCACCGGGCGGGCAGAGGATGATCTTGTCCATAAGCTCCGCCTTGGACACTCCGGTTGCGGGCCGTAACTCCCCGAGCGGCACGCCCAGCTCCTCGTAAAGCCCACACAGCCGCTCCAGCGCGCCGTGACTGTAGATCGGCTCCTCATAGCTGCGGCCGCGCAGCTCCATGATCACCCGCTGCGCCTTGCCTAGCGCATAGGCGCCGACCAGCACGCAGCGCCCCGGTTCGGCGCGCAGCCGGTGGAGCAACCGGTCGATCTCGCTGCCGGTATCGGGATGGCGGAACACCGGCAGTCCGAAGGTCGCCTCGCTGATGAAGATATCGCAGGGTGTGACCACGAACGGGGGGCAGGTTGGATCGGGCCGGCGCTTGTAATCGCCCGAGATCACCACCCGCTCGCCGGCATGCTCCAGCACGATCTGTGCGGAGCCCAGTACATGGCCTGCCGGAACGAAGCCGACCTCCACCTCGCCTAGCCGCATGCTTTCGCCATAGCCGACTGGCCGGCCATTCTGCTCGCCGTAGCGGGTGGTCATGATCGCCAGCGTCTCGGGCGTCGCCCACACCTCGCCGTGACCGCCGCGGGCGTGGTCGGCATGGCCGTGAGTGACCAGCGCGCGCTTCTTCGGTTGCGAAGGATCGACCCAGGCGTCGGCCGGCCGTACGTAAATGCCTTCGGGAAAAGGCTCGATCCAGGAACCCAGTCGGGGCATTGCGTTGTTATAGTCTCGAAACGCGGACAGGTTCCGCCGGAAAGGCAGGGAGACAAGTCATGGACATGGGCGGACTGAACCTGTTCTCAATGGAAATTCTCGGTGCCGCGATCCTCCTGATCGCCCTGATCTGGGTGGTGATGCGCACGCGCAGCAAGGGCAAGGAAACCAGCAACCCGCGTACCGAACAGGCCACCCGCGAGCTGTACGAGGCCGAGGACAAGGCGGCCAAAGAAAAAGAACTCTGAGCCAGCCCCTACCTAAAAACCTGGAGCAATGGTTTGTCGGCCGTGGCTGGCGACCGCGCCGGCACCAGCTGGAAATGCTCGATGCGGCGAAGGACGGGGTACATGCCCTGCTGGTCGCCGCGACCGGCGCGGGCAAGACATTGGCCGGCTTCCTGCCGACCATCGTCGATCTGATCGAGGACCCAGCCGAGGGTCTTCACGCTCTTTATATTTCTCCGCTCAAGGCGCTGGCGGTCGATGTGCAGCGCAATTTGCTGACGCCGATCGACGAAATGGGGCTTAGCATCCGCGTCGAGACGCGTACTGGCGACACGCCGTCCGACCGCAAGGCGCGGCAGCGGGTGCGGCCGCCGCAGATCCTGCTGACCACGCCGGAAAGCCTCAGTCTGCTGCTCAGCTACCCTGACAGCAATCTGCTGTTCGAAAACTTGAAAACGGTGGTGATCGACGAAATCCATGCCTTCGCCAGGGAAAAGCGTGGTGATTTGCTCGCCCTGTCAATGTCGCGGCTGCAGGCGCTGTCCCCGCAGCTGCGCCGAGTCGGCCTGAGCGCGACAGTCTCGGACCCCGACGCCTATCGCAGTTGGCTGGCGCCCGACGCGGATATGGACGCGGTGCGGCTGATCCAGGGCGATCCGGGCGCCGAGCCCGACCTTTCGATCCTGATACCCGAAAACCGAATCCCCTGGTCCGGCCACAGCGGCCGTCACGCCGCCCGCGAAGTGATGCAGTTGATCGAACGCCACAAGACGACTTTGGTCTTCTGCAACACCCGCAGCTTGGCCGAGCTCATCTTCCAGGATCTGTGGACCGTCAACGACCAGGCGCTGCCGATCGGCATCCATCACGGCAGCCTGGCGGTCGAGGCGCGCCGCCGGATCGAGCAGGCGATGGCCGACGGCAAGGTCCGGGCATTGGTCGCTACCGCCAGCTTGGACCTGGGCATCGATTGGGGCGACATCGACCTTGTCATCCAGATGGGCGCGCCGAAGGGATCGTCGCGCTTGCTGCAACGGATCGGCCGCGCCAACCACCGGCTGGACGAGCCGTCGCGCGGCATGATCGTGCCCGGCAACCGGTTCGAATATCTCGAGGCCCGAGCAGCGCTGGACGCGGTCGACGAGGGGGAGCTCGATCCCGAAAATTTCCGGCCCGGCACGCTCGACGTGCTGGCTCAGCATGTGCTGGCGATCGCCTGCGCCGGGCCGTTCGAGGAGGAAGCGCTGCTGGCCGAAATCCGATCCGCTGCGCCCTACGCCGCCCTCAAGCAGGAGACGTTTCGCGAAATCCTCAACTTCGTCGCCACCGGCGGCTATGCGCTGAAGGCCTATGATCGCTTCCGACGTATCGTCGAAGAATCGCCCGGCCTCTGGCGATTGGCCAAACCCGCCTTCGCCCTTCAGCACCGGTTGAACGCCGGCGTGATCGTGGAGCAGCCGCTCATGGACGTACGCTTCAAGGGCGGGCGCAAGCTTGGCACGGTCGAGGAGGGCTTCGCCTCCACCTTGGCGCCGGGCGATCATTTCTTCTTCGCGGGGCTCAGCCTTGAGGTCGAGCGGATCCAGGAAACCGATATCGTCGTCCATGCGTCGAAGAAATCGGCGCGGATCGTCACCTACGGCGGCCAGCGTATGTCGATGTCGACCCATCTCGCCAACCGCGTCCGGCAGATGCTGGCCGACCGCAACCAATGGCATCGCTTTCCCGACGATGTCAGCGAATGGCTCGAGGTCCAGTCGGAACGCTCGCTGCTGCCGGAGCCCCACCAGCTGCTGGTCGAAACCTTTCCGCACGAAGGTCGGCATTACATGGTCGCCTACAGCTTCGAGGGCTGGAACGCGCACCAGTCGCTCGGTATGCTGCTCACCAAGCGGATGGAGAATGCCGGGCTCAAACCGCTCGGTTTCGTCGCCAATGATTACGGCATCGCCTGCTACGGGCTCGAGCCGGTGCGCGATCCGCAATCACTGTTTTCGGCCGACATCCTCGAACGCGAATTCGTCGAATGGGTCGAGCGGAGCTACCTGCTCAAGAGCGCGTTCCGCGAGGTGGCGGTGATCGGCGGGCTGGTGGAGCGGCAGCACCCCGGCAAGCGCAAGACGGGGCGGCAGGTCAGCTTCTCGACGGACCTTATTTACGACGTGCTGCGCAAATATGAGCCCGAGCATCTGCTACTCCGCGCCGCTTGGGACGATGCGCGAACGCGGATGACCGAGCTTGGCCGGCTGGTCCGGCTGGTCGACCGGGCGGCGGCGACCATGGTCCATGTCGAGGTGGAGCGCATCACGCCGATGGCGGTACCGCTGATGGTCATCGTCGGCCGCGAGGCTGCGCCGGAGGGGGCGGCCGACGAATCGCTGCTGATCGAGGCCGAGGCACTCGCCGAGGAAGCGATGCGGCTCGACTGATCGGCCATCGCCTTGCCGTTCAGGCCGAGCTAAGGCTGGCGCCCCGATGGAGTAGTCATGCGCGTCCTTCTTTCCCTGCTTTTTCTCCCAACCCTGTCCGGCTGCGTCGTTGCAAGCGTCGCGGACGCTGCGGTCGACGTCGTCACCCTGCCAGTCGATGTGGCGGCCAAGGGCGTCGACCTCGCCACCACCAGCCAGGCCGAGGCGGACCAGAAGCGCGGCCGCGAACTGCGCAAGGCCGAGGAAAAGGCCGGCCGCGAGGCACGGGCCATGGCCAAACGCTGCCGCGAAGGCCGACCGTTAGAAACCGACGACTGCTCGCTGGTGCAGCGATCCAACTAGCGTTGGGCTCCGCGATGGGCCTATTGGCAGCCCATGCGCTACTTCCTTGACACCGAATATAACGGCTTCGGCGGCCAGCTGCTGAGCCTTGCCTTGGTACCCGAGGATGGCAGCGAGGAATTTTACGTTACCCTGGAATGCGATGCGCCGATTGCCCCGTGGGTCGAGCACCACGTTGTCCCTTATCTCGATATGGTGCCTGATGGGATGGTCGCGCCGCGGTTATCGCGGCAAGCGGCGGCCGAGGCTTTAGCCACCTGGCTCGCTCATGACGAGGCTCCGGACGTCGTCGCCGACTGGCCCGAGGATCTGGCGCAGCTGGCGATGCTGCTGGTCACCGGGCCCGGGCTAATGGTTCAGGTGCCGCCGCTCAGCCTGCATTTCGTGCCGCTCCACGGCTTTTCGACCGCGGCTAACAGCGTCGTTCCGCACAATGCGCTGCACGATGCCCGGGCGTTGCGGGATCATGTCATGAACCATTTGGAATAGCAGCGAAGTTCGGGCTACAGCCCGAATCGATGGTTCCCCTTTCGTTCGCTAGTTGCGATTTCTTCGCCAGCTCCGAAGGCGCGCTGCACTGGCCCGCCGAGCAGGCGCTGTTGGTCGCTGATCTGCACCTTGAGAAAGCCAGCTGGTTCGCCTTGGGAGGCCAACTGCTTCCGCCCTATGACTCGATGGCGACACTTCAGGCGCTCAGCCTGGAAATCGAGCGGACCGGTGTCACGAAGCTCTACTGCCTCGGCGACAGTTTTCACGATCGCTTCGGCTGCGACCGGCTGCCCGCCGACGCGCGCGAATTGCTTACCGCCCTGACGTCGCGGCTCGACTGGATCTGGATCGTCGGCAACCATGATGCCGGCTTCGCCGACCATTGCGGCGGACGGGTCGAGGAAGAGTGCGAGGTTGGTGGCATCGTCCTTCGCCATGAGGCGGCGGCGAACGATCCGCGGCCGGAGATGTCGGGCCATTATCATCCCAAACTGCGCCTCAGCCTCAGGGGCCGCAGCGTTTCGCGCCGCTGCTTCGTCGCCAGCGCGACCAAGCTGATCCTGCCGGCCTATGGCGCCTTCACCGGCGGGCTCGATGCCGGCCATCCGGAGATCGTCCGCAAGGTCGGCCGCGGCGCCTCGGCGCTGGTGCCGGTCACCGACCGGCTGCTCAAATTTCCGATCGCAGCCTAGACCAGCTTGGCCGGGATCAGCCCGCGCACGATATTGCCGACGTAGAAGCCGCCCTCCAGGTCTGCAGGCGTCAGGTCCGTCTCCTCCGCCCTGCCTTCTTCGATCAGCTTGGCGCGCAAGATGCCGGGCATCAGCCCGCGCGACAGCGGTGGGGTCAGCAGCCTGCCCTCACGCTCGACGAACAGGCTGGTCCGGCTACCCTCGGTCAGCTGGCCCTCGGGATCGACGAACAGCGTTTCATACTCCCCGGCCTGCTGGCGGATCAGGTCGAGGAAGCGGCGGTCGGTAGTCTTATAGCGCAAACGGAAATCCCCCGGGTCGACCGGCAGCGGCCGAACCGCGACCCGCACCGGCAACTCCTCCGGGTCGTCCAGTTGCTTGACCTGGATTGCCATCGCGCCCGTCCGCGACAACAGCAATCGGATCATCGCCCGCTGCTTGCGCCCGAAGGTTGCAGCCTGAAGCTCATTGCGCGCCCCATGACGGTCGAACTTGAAATCGAGGTCCTCAGCAGATCTTTTCAGCCGGTCGAGGTGCCGCTCAAGCTCGATAATGCCCTCGGACGGGTCGAACCCCATGGTCTCGATCAGGTCAAAATCCTGGGCTTCCCGACGCACGAAATCCCCCTTCAGCAGGCACTCGGCCCATTCATTGCTTGGCTCGCTGTCGACGACAAGCCCCGAGCCGAGCCCCAGCCGCGCCCGCGTCGCCCCCTCGTGCCATTCGAGCGTCCGGATGAGCACGTTGAAAGCCGCGTCGCCGCCTGGTTCGATCCAGCCCATCGAGCCGGTGTACGCACCGCGCGGCTCGGGCTCGAGTTGGGTCAGCGCCTCGATCGCCGCTACCTTAGGCGCGCCGGTGACCGA
>DASWTR010000295.1:0-2595 GCA_036402035.1 Sphingomicrobium sp. | reverse complement strand
CCTCCCCTGCATTTTGCAGGGGAGGGGTTTGCGAACGGAGGATGGGCATGGACTCGCTCGTTTCCACCCAATGGCTGGCCGCCAACCTCGACCAGCCGGACATCGCCATTGTCGATGCCAGCGCCTTCCTGCCGACCGACGGGCGCGATCCGGGCGCGGAGTTTCTCGACGCCCATATCCCCGGCGCCCGGTTTCTCGACATCAACGCCGTCGCCGACAAATCGAACCCGGCGCCCCACATGCTGCCATCGGCGGCCGAGTTCGGCCAGGCCATGACCGAGCTCGGTGTCGGCCGCGACGACCGGATCGTCGTCTATGACAACAGCCCGCTAAGGACTGCAGCGCGCGGCTGGTTCATGTTCCGCCATTACGGCGCGGAGAGGGTCGCGATCCTCGATGGCGGCTTTCAGAAATGGCGCGCCGAGGGCCGCCCGGTCGAAGGCGGCGCGGCCCGACCGCGGCAAGGGCGGTTCGAGGCACTGGAACGCCACGGCGAGGTGGTGACCAAGGAGGCGATCCTCGCCGGGCCCGGCCTGCCAATCCTCGACGCGCGCGGGAAGGCGCGGTTCGAAGGAACCGAGCCTGACCCCCGACCCAATGTCGCGGTCGGCCATATCCCCGGCGCCAGGAACCTGCCCTTCGCCTCGCTCTACCGCGACGACGGAACGCTGAAATCGGACGAGGAACTGCGCGCCGCGTTCGAGGCACTCAGGATCGACCCCGCGGAGCCGTTTATCGCCAGCTGCGGATCGGGCGTGACCGCCAATTCGATCATCTTCGCCGCGCACCGCCTCGGCGGCAGGCGTGGCCGGCTGTACGATGGAAGCTGGAGCGAATGGGGCGCCGATCCGAAGACGCCGAAGGAGCGAGGGCCGGCGTAAACTCCCTCTCCCTTGGGAGAGGGAGGGAGCTGCGCAGCAGCGGAAGGGTGAGGATGAAAGTTCGCCCTCACCCAACCCTCTCCCACGGGGAGAGGGCTTTACAGGCTGAACAGCTGGTCGATCGAAGCGACGCCGTCACCCAGCTCGCGCTTTAGCCGATCGACCGCCTGGGCGTGGGGCTCCTTGCCGGCCTCGTGCAGCGCGGCCAGCGCTTCGAGGCCCGCCGCGGCCGCCGCCGCGGTCCGTCCAGAGCGAGCGTCACAAACCCTTTGCTTCGCCGCCGACGCACCGGGCCAGGCGGCAGCCAGCTTGGCCTCGGCCATGCTGTCGGACGGCGCTTCCCCGCTGAACTGCTCGACACAGGCCAGCGCCTGGCGAATCGACGCCAGCCGCGCGACCGCTTCCGCATAGGGCCCGGGCAGTTCCGAAGCCGTCTCGGGCGATTCGGGGATGAAGTGAATCATCCCGCCCATTTGCCACAGGGCGGTGAATCATTAGTAAATCCGGCGGCCGGAACGGCCGCGGAACGGTTTAAGCCGCTGCCGCCGGCTCGATGTCGCGCAGGATCCAGCCGCGCTGCGGGATCGTCTCGATGAACTCCGCCCCGCCTGAAGCGGAACGCAGCTTCTTCCTCAGCTTGGAGATGAACACGTCGATGATCTTCGGTTGCGGCTGGTCGTCGGCGCGGCGATAGAGATGCTTCAGCAGCATCTGCCGGGTGACGACATTGTTGCGGGCGAAGGCCAGCAGCTCCAGCACGCGATATTCCATCTCGGTGATGCCGATCGGATGGCCGTCGATCCGGATCAGCCGCTGAACGGGATCGACCGCCAGGCGGCCGCCGCACAGCGTCTCGGGAAGCTCGCTGCCCGACGCCTTGAGGCTGGCGAGCAGCCGCGACGCGGCCTCGTCATTCTCCTCGGGCGACAAGCTGACCGGCGTGCCGATCAGCAGCTGCTGGATTTCGGCCAGCGAGGTATGCGCTTCCTCGACCAGGCGGCTGCCTTCCTCGAACCGCCGACGCGAACGGTCGAGCAGCGCTTCGATCTCGACCAGGCGGGCGGACAAATTTTCTGAGCTCATGCTCCCCCTTTCGAAGACCGCTTATTACTGCGGCGTTTGGGCAGACGCGATTTCACTGTCGGCCGGCGGGGCGGCGAGGATCGCCTGGGTCGCCTGACCCTTGTCGACCACCCGGGTCGTGGCGTCACCGACGGTCGTGCGGATGCCGATCGGCGCGCGGTCGCGCCCGGCGCGCTCCAGCATCGACGTCTCAGTCGCGCTGCGCGGAGCGGGTCCGCCGAACAAGGCCTCGATCGCCTGGGTCTGGGCTTCCTGCGCGGTCATGCTGACCGTGCCGGCGACCGGCGGGGTCAGCGAATAGTCGGGCGGGATGACCAGCGGGGCGTTGCGAGCGACCGCGAACTCGTCCAGCTGGGGCCGCTTGCCCGAAAAGACGCCGCAACCCGAAAGCAGGATCGCGGGGGCGAGGATAACTAGGGCCTTACGCATGTTCGTTCGTTCCTTCGGGCGTCTTCTCTCGTACAAAGAAGGCGCGGAGCAGCAAGATGACGACGCCGATGCTAATCGCGGCATCGCCGACATTAAAGACATAAAAGGGCCTGAACTCGCCAAAATGCAGGTCCAGGAAGTCGAACACATAGCCGAATTGGACGCGGTCGACGATATTGCCCAGCGCGCCGCCCAAAACCAG
>DASWTR010000294.1:0-3687 GCA_036402035.1 Sphingomicrobium sp. | reverse complement strand
CACGCAAAACGGCCGGAGCGAGCGCCCCGGCCGTCATGCCACCCATCATCGAGCGGCGGGTGACGAGCGGCTTACCCGAAGGCTCGCCGCTCATACTTAGCTGCCGAACTTTTGCCGGACGGTCAGGCCGACTGTGCGCGGCTGGCTGACATTGAAGCCCTGCCGCGCTCGCCCACCGCGCTCTCGGTCGAACGACAAGGGTACATTCTCGTCGGTCAGGTTGATGACGTAGAGCGCGACCCCCAGGCCGCTGTCGAAGTCGATCCCGGCCGACAGGTTGAACAGGTCGTAGGAAGGCAGCCGCAGCGAGCCGACATTGACCGTGTTCTGGCCGAACGCGCCGGTAACCGGATCGAAGAACAGCAGGTCGAACGACCGGTTGGTGAACTCCTGATCGCCCGGCTGGGTGAAGCGGTGCCCAACATGCTGCCAGCTGCCGTTGACATACCATTCGGCATTGTCGTTCAGCCGCTGCCCATATGTGGCGGCCAGCGCCATCTGGAAGTTCGGCACGGACGGAAGGCGATTGCCGTCACGGATGCCCGTACGGGCCGCCAGAACCAGATTGTCGACGGTTGAGTCGAACTTGGAATCGACGTAGCTGCCGGCCAGCGACAGATCGAGGCCTTCGATCGGGCTGACGGCAACCTCCAGCTCGGCGCCGGTGGTGTGAGCCTTGTCGACGTTGAGGACGATGCGCGACGAGCAGCTGCCGGCGTCGACCGTGACCTGCAGATCCTTGATCTTGGTGTGGAACACCGCGGCGTTGAAGGTGATCCCGCGCCGCTGGTACTTCAGGCCCGCTTCGTAATTCCACAGCGTTTCGTCGTCGTAGGATTCCGACTGGAATGGCCCGTAGATCAGCTGATCGGCGGCACTGCACAGGGGGATATTGAGCGGGTCGTTGATACCGCCGAGACGGAAGCCCTTCGCCGCCTGGACGTTGACGCTGAGGTTGCGGTTGGGCTCCCAGGTGGCGATGAACCGGGGGCTGATGCCGCTGGACGAGGTCTTGTCGCCAAGCCTCGTGTCGCCGTTGGCAAAGATGCCGCCGGAAACGAAGTCTCGCGTTTCTTCAAAGTCGTAATAACGCGCGCCGGCAGTCAGCTTGATCTGCCCGAAGTCGTAGCTCGCTTCGCCGAACACCGCCTTCTGCTTGATGTCGTATGGAAGGTCGGCGTTGTATGGTGAATCCGCCGGGAAGCCGTTGCGGGTCGCCGCAATTTGCACCGGAATCACCAGGGCCGGATTGGCGCAGGACGATGCTTCGTTCTGAGGGGTCGCCGGATTGTCGGGAACGCAAATCGCGTTGAGGAACATCTGGCCAAAGACATCCGATCCCGGGGTCGGCAATCGTTGCGCATAAATCCGCTCGACGTCGGAATAGAAGCCGCCGACCACCCACTGCAACGGCCCGTCACCGGTTGACGCCAGACGAAGCTCCTGCGTCCATGTCTTGAGGTCGGTGGTGTCGCGCAGGTTTGATGGAAGCAGGGCGCCGGGGGCAATGTCGGCGTCGGCGCCGGCAAAGGAAACGAAGACCGAACCCGTCAGCGCCGATGCGTCGCGGCTGACCAGGATATCGCGGTTGATGTAACTGGTGACGGACGTCAGCTCGACGCCGCCGAAGTCATAGGATGCCGTCAAGTCGGCCAGGATGGTCTCATCCTCGAACTTCTCGCGTAGCTTCAAATACTGCGTGCGCTTGCCCGGTCCATCGGGCGAGCCGACCGAAGTGAACTGGTTAAAATAAAGACTGTAGCGCTCTTCACGGTTGAACCCGTCCGCCTCGATCTTCTGATAGACCACCCGCGGCGTGATGCTGAGCTGTTCGGTAGGTTCCCACAACACGGAAATTCGACCGCCGTAGCGCGTGCCGTCGTTGACGTCCTCGCCGCCCGCCGGGCCGATCGCGTCGATGAAGCCGGCATATTTGGTGTAATAGCCGACCGCCCTGACCGCGGCGGTATCGCCTAGTGGGACGTTAATCGCACCCTTCAGATGGCCGCCAAAATCGCCGTCGGCGACGTGGTTGATATTGGCCTCGACCAGCCCTTCAGTCCGGCCCAGCCGCGGCTGGTTGGTAATGTAGCGGATGGTGCCGCCCACGCTGCCCGATCCGAACAGCGTGCCCTGTGGGCCACGCAGCGTCTCGACGCGGTTCAGGTCGAACAGGTCGAGATCAGGCGTGAACAGCGAAAGCGAAATCACCGATTCATCGAGATAGACGCCGACTTGTTCCTTGACGCCCGGCTGGTCGCGGACGATCTGGCCGGCGGATACGCCGCGAACCGACACCTGGCTCTGGCCCGGTCCGAGGTTCTGGACGGCAAGGCCGGCGACGTTGCGGCTGATATCCTCGATCGTGTTGGCGTTCGCCCGCTGGATATCCTCCTGCGTCTGCGCATTGATCGAGAACGGTACGTCCTGGACGGTCGACGCGCGCTTGGTCGCGGTGACGATGATCAGGTCGCCTTGAGCGGCTTCCTCCGGAGTGGCGGCCTGGGCCTGCTGCTCCTCTTGCGTCTGGGCCCATGCGGGCGTGGCAACTGCCAGGGCGGCGGCACTGATCAGCAGGCTACGCGCAGCTCGAGCGTGAATCGTCATCGTAAATCCCCTATTATTGCGACCCCTAAAGTCGGCGCGCAGACTATGCTTCTTCGCGCCTGCGAAAAGGGGGTGTAGCGTTTCGTTTCAAATATGTTGCGAAGCTGCAACAGTATCGTTGAACGGCTGGAAACTCACAGGCGGTAACGCGCCCTTTCGAACAACTCGTCCCCCAGGCGCGGTTCATCCTGATCGTGAACTGCGCCGTCCATAAGGAAGAGGCGCCTCGTGGAGGCGCCTCTAGCTTTCGAAAACGGCTGTTTCGAATGGTCTGGCTTGTCGCCTGACCTAGGCAGGTCAGATCGGGTAAAGCGTCTCGTCAAGATCATCAGGATCCCATTCCCCCGCCCTTAGAGAGGCGCCTTCGACCTCCATGCATTCATCGCGGTCCTCATATCCACGGCTTTCCCAGTAGGTAACGCCGTCGGTTGTCGGTCCGACATGATCGCATAGACGGCCCGTCCAATAACCATAGGCGTTGCCCTTCGGTTCTGCCGAAGCGACCGAGGCGGTTCCCATGAGCGCGATGGCGCCGCACGCCGTGGCGGCTGCAAGAAACGCTTTCATTCTACTCTCCTTGACTGGATTGCGGCCGGACGCGGAAAATACCCGTCGTTGGCAACCGGGGAGAAAAACGCTGAGTAAACGCCGTCGTTCCTGAGCTAACGGTAGCGCAACGAGTCATATCCCCCGAAAATTGGCTGCCTCTTCAAACCGACCGTTGCCCGGTATCGAACGACAATTGCGCCTCCAGCGCTGCGAGCGAAGCCTGGTTCGATACCGCTGCGCCGCGGCGCGATAGAAAGAGGTGCCGGATGATCTCGGCCTGCTGTTCCAGGCCGTACCGGTCGAAGGCCAGGCCGTCGCGCACCTTGTAGCCGTAACGGCAGAACGGATGACGCATCAGCGGCAGATAGAAGCGCCCGCGAGTCTGCGCCTGCCAGACATGGGTCATTTCGTGGATAAACAGCCCCTGCAGTGGCAGGCGCTCCCTGGAGAAATCGTCGGACCATAGCGGGCTGTCGGGATGGAAATGGATATTGCCGGTCGGCGCCATCACCACATTCTTCGGCTGGAACG
>DASWTR010000293.1:0-3188 GCA_036402035.1 Sphingomicrobium sp. | reverse complement strand
TCGAGCATCGCGTAAGCGGAGACGCGCGGGTAAACCCCGAAATCCTGCGGCAGATAGCCGAGCCTCCGACGCAGCGCTTCGGCATCGGCCAGCACGTCGATCTCGCCGAACTTGATGCTGCCGGCGGTCGGTTCCTGGAGGGTGGCGACCGTCCGCATCAGTGTCGATTTGCCGGCTCCGTTGGGTCCCAGCAGGCCGAACATCCCGCGCGGGATCGACAGGCTCACATCGTCCAGCGCCACCGTGCCGTTGGCATAAGTGTGGGAAAGATTTTGGATTTCCAGCATTTCGAACCCCCCGTTTGACGTAGGCGTAGCGAAACAGGCGCCGATGCGACAAGCGGCATATCGACCATTGGACAAACGACCGCCTCGCTGCGGCGAAGGAACGACTCTTCGGTCCGTTAATTGAATCCGTCGAACAGAGTTTGAGGAGAATCTCCGATGGCGGCTCGTCCATCCTGGCGCGGTCAGATCCGGCTGGCGTTGGTTTCCATCCCGGTGGAAATCTATCCGGCGACCAAGGCCGGCAAGTCGATCGCTTTCCACCAGGTTCACGAACCCTCCGGCCAGCGCGTCCGCTACGAGAAGGTCGTGCCCGGCATCGGCCCGGTCGATCGCGACGAGATCCTCAAGGGCTATGAAGTGTCCAAGGGCGAATATGTGCTGCTCGACCCGGAAGAGATCGAGAAGGTCAAGCTGGAGAGCCGCAAGACGCTCGAGCTGACCCAGTTCGTCAAGCTGGCTGACATCGACCCGATCTATTACGACAAGCCCTATTATGTTGCCCCGGCCGACGACCTCGCCGAGGAGGCATTCATTGTCGTTCGCGAAGCGCTCAAAAAGTCCGGCAAGGTCGGCATTGGCCAGCTGGCGATGCGCGGGCAGGAATATGTTGTCAGCCTGAAACCCTGCGGCCGTGGCATGGTGCTGGAGACGCTGCGCTACGCCGACGAGGTCAACAAGGCTTCCAGCTATTTCCGCGATATCGGCAACGCCAAGCCCGATCCCGACCTGCTGGAGATGGCGGAGACGCTGATCGAGAAAAAGACCAGCGAGTTCGACGCCTCCGAGTTCGAGAACCGCTACATTGATGCGCTGAAGAAGCTGATCGCCGAGAAGCAGAAGAAGAAAGGCAAGCGGGTCATCCAGGACGACGAGCCCGATCGGGTAGACCGGGGCTCCAACGTCATCGACCTGATGGCCGCGCTGAAGAAGAGTCTGGGCGACGACAAAAAGCCCGCTGCGAAGAAACCGGCCGAAAAACGCGCGGCGAAACCGGCGGCGCGGCGCACGACCAAGAAAGCTGCACCGAAGCGCGCGGCGGGCGGCCGCGGGCGGTAGGACCTGGCCCGCGGCAAGCTGGATATCGAGACCTACAACCGCAAGCGCGACTTCGCGAAGACCAAGGAGCCGCGCGGGCGCAAGCTCAAGGGCAAGGGCGACAGCTTCGTCGGCCAGAAGCATGATGCGTCGCGGCTGCACTGGGATTTTCGGCTGGAGCTGGACGGGGTTCTGAAAAGCTGGGCGGTGCCCAAGGGCCCGTCGCTCGACCCCGACGACAAGCGCCTCGCGGTCCGGACCGAGGACCATCCGCTCGACTATGGCGAGTTCGAAGGGGTCATTCCGAAGGGCGAATATGGCGGCGGCACCGTGATGCTGTGGGACAAGGGCCGGTGGGAGCCGGAACCCGGCAAGGACCCGAGCAAGACGATCGAGGAGGGCCATCTTCACTTCACGCTCGACGGCGAGCGGATGAAGGGCGAGTGGGTCATGTTCCGGCTGAAGGGACGGCCGGGCGACCGGCAGGAACCGTGGATGCTGAAGAAAGTCAGCGACGAATTCGCCAAGCCCGACGAGGGCGACGCGCTGGTCGAGCATTGCGTGACCAGCGTCACCACCGACCGCAGCATGGCCGAGATCGCCGCCGGTACCGACGTCTGGCGCTCCAACCGCGGCGGCAAGAAAGGCGGCTGGCAGAAGCGCAAGGCGCAAGCCGGGCCGCCCGAGTTCCAGTCACCCCAGCTGGCAACTTTGGTCGACGCGGTGCCGAGCGGCAACGACTGGATTCACGAATATAAATATGACGGCTACCGGCTGCTGCTCGCCACCGCGGGCGGCGCGGCGACCGCCTGGACCCGCAAGGGCCATGACTGGAGCGACAAGTTTCGCGCGATCGTCCGCGCCGCGGCCAAGCTGCCGGCCGGCTGCCTGATCGACGGCGAGGCGGTCGCCCTCGACAAGAAGGGGAAGCCCAGCTTCCAGCTGCTGCAATCGACGCTGAAGGGCGGCGACGCGGACCTCGTCTTCTACGCCTTCGACCTTCTGGTCGACCAGGGCGAGGACATCCGCGACCTGCCCAACCTTGAGCGTAAGGAGCGCCTGGCGGCGCTGCTCAAATCCGTCAGCGCGCCGATCCTCTACGGGGACCATGTGGTCGGCAAGGGAGAGAAATTGTTCGACGCCATCTGCAAGGAGGGCGGCGAGGGGATCATCTCGAAGAAGGCCAAGGCTCCCTACAAGGGCGAGCGCACCCGCAACTGGCTCAAGGTCAAATGCATCCAGCGGCAGGAGTTCGTCATCGTCGGCTGGCAGGAGAGCGACAAGCGACACGGCTTCCGCTCGCTGCACCTCGGCATTCGCGAAGGCCGCAAGCTGCGCTACGCCGGCAAGGTCGGCACCGGCTTCGACACCAAGATGATCCACGACCTCAGTGACCGGATGCGCCCGTTGGAAGTGGATGAGCCGCCGCTCGACATCCCGCGCTCGGCGCGGCGCGGGTCGCACTGGCTGGAGCCCAAACTCGTCGGCGAGATCGCCTATACCGAGTTCACCGACGATGGCATCCTACGCCATCCGAGCTTCATCGCCCTGCGCGAGGATAAGCCGGCGATGGAGGTGGTGCTGGAGAAGCCCGAGAAACTGTCAAAGGCGACCACGAAGAAGGGGGCGAATACAGTCTCATCCGACCGCTTCGGGATCAAGATCAGCAACCCCGACCGCGTCATCTATCCTGGCGAAGGCCTGACCAAGGGCAATCTCGCCGAATATTACACAGCGATCGAGGCGCTGATGCTGGTCGACATGGCCAAGCGGCCGATCAGCCTGATCCGCTGCCCTCAGGGCCGGGCCAAGCATTGCTTCTTCCAGAAGCATGACAGCGGCTCGATGGGCCCGCATGTCAAACAT
>DASWTR010000292.1:0-1681 GCA_036402035.1 Sphingomicrobium sp. | reverse complement strand
CACCAGGCTGCGGTCGATCGGCGTCGCCTGAAAGAACAGGGTCAGCAGCGCCTGCTTCTCCGCCTGATTGACGAAGGTGACAGTCTGCGAGACGCGCTCCGCGGTCGTGGCAACCGGGGTCACCGCGACTTCGGCCGGGTTCGTCAAATAGCTGTCGGCCAGCTGGCGGATGCTCTTCGGCATGGTCGCCGAGAAAAACAGCGTTTGGCGCTGCTTCGGGATCAGGCCGACAATCCGCTTCAGCGCGTGGATGAAGCCGAGGTCGAGCATCTGGTCGGCCTCGTCGAGGACCAGGATCTCCAGCGCCGACAGGTCGAGGCAACGCTGGTCGACGAGGTCGAGCAGGCGCCCCGGGGTGGCAACGAGCACGTCGAGCCCGCGCGAAACCTCGCGGATCGAGCGCGGCACGGGCACGCCGCCGAAGATCACGCCGACGCTGATATGCTGGCCCTTGGCATAGGTTCGCGCGCTTTCGGCGATCTGCGCGGCAAGCTCGCGGGTCGGGGCAAGCACCAGCATCCGGGCACGGCCCGGCATCGGCCTACCACGGGAGGCGGCGACCAGCCGGTCGAGCGCCGGCAGCATGAACGCGGCGGTCTTGCCGGTGCCGGTCTGGGCAATGCCCAGCAGATCGCGACCCGACAGAACGATCGGGATGGCCTGCGCCTGGATCGGCGTCGGCACATCATAATTCTTGGCGGCCAGCGCATGAAGCAGCGGCTTGGACAGGCCAAGATCGGTGAATTTGGTCAATTCAATATCCAATTTGCATAGCGAACGGCCGCGCCATCAGCGGCACGGACCGGTCGGGGTTGGTTGAGCACCCCGCGTGAAATGGAGAGCCTGAAAAACAGGTCGAGACGCGGGCCGGGTCCCCGGATCAGGTCCGGGGCCGATCACGCCGCTTGCAAGGCGCCTCGTGTTGCAGTGCAATATAGGGATAAACCGTCAAAAGTCCACCCTATGCCGGCGAGACTGTTCCTGCCTCGACATGAAGGCGAGTGCCGGGCGCCTCGATGCCGTCATACAGCAATGCCTCGGTCGCCGTCATCCACACCTGCCCGCGGCCAGTAAGGCGATCGAAGAGCGCCGCCCGGCGACCAGGATCGAGATGGGCGGCGACCTCGTCGAGCAGCAGGATCGGCGGAGCGCCGCGCCGCTTTGCAACCAACTCGGCGTGGGCCAGCACCAGGCCGAGCAGCAGCGCTTTCTGCTCCCCAGTCGAGCTGCGCTGAGCCGGCTGACCCTTCGCCACATGGGTAACGGCCAGATCCTGACGATGCGGCCCTTCGGTTGTCCGGCCGGCGGCCGCGTCGCGCGATCGATTGCCCGCGAGGGTCGACGCGAGCTCGCTGCCGTTCCAGCCGTCCAAGGTCAGCGCCGCAACCGGAAAGTCGCCGCCGGGTCGATCGGCCAGACTGCCGGACAGCGCGGAGACGGTGCGATGGCGGGCTCCGGCCAACGCCTCGCCATGCTCCGTCATCTGGGCTTCGAGCGCCGCCAGCCAATCTCCGTCCGGACTCGATTCCGATAGCAGTTTATTCCGCGCCCGCATCGCGGCTTCGTAGCGCGCGGCGTGATGAGCATGGCTCGGCTCGAGCGCCAGAGTCAGCCGATCGAGGAAGCGCCGTCGTCCACCCGCGCTTTCGGTGAACAGCCGGTCCATCGCCGGGGTCAGCCA
>DASWTR010000291.1:0-4059 GCA_036402035.1 Sphingomicrobium sp. | reverse complement strand
CGATGGCCCGATCCGGGTGGTCGGTCCCGATGGTTACCGGCTCGCGACGCGCGACGTGACGGTCAATCTCGACCAGCGGACGATGCAGTCGAAGGGCCGGGTCAGCGGGGAGATGCCGCTCGGTCACTTCGAGGCTGGCGGGCTCAGCGCAGACCTCGACGAGCGGACGGTACGGCTGAATGGCGGGGTGCGCTTGAAAATAGTACAGGGGGCGGTCAGATGAGCGGGATGAAATTCAGGCCGATGATCGCACTTGCAGCGCTTGCCGCCGCCACCCTTGGCGCGGGCTATGCGGCTGCGCAGGAGGGAATCTCGGCGCTGAAGGGGCATGACACGCATGCGCCAATCGACGTTTCCGCCGACCGCGCCGAGGCGCAGGACCGCGCCGACCGCGCGGTGTTCGCCGGCAACGTCGTGGTCCGCCAAGGCGATCTGACCTTGCGCACGCCGCGGCTGACGCTCGCCTACAGCAACCAGGGCGGTCTCGACATCGACCGGATCGACGCCAGCGGCGGCGTGATCGTCACTTCGCCGAGCGAAACCGCTCGTGGGGATTTTGCGGTCTACAATCCCGACGAGGCGCTGATCACCATGGTCGGCAATGTCCGGCTGGAGCGCGGCGGCTCCTATCTCAACGGCGCCCGCCTGACGATCGACCTCGACACTGGCCGGGCGGTGATGGACGGCGGGTTGCGCGGCGTGAATCAGTCGGGCGGCGGCCGGGTGACCGGGCGCTTCACCGTGCCTCGGCGCACCAATTAGCGCCGATGAACGAGGCCGCCCTCTTCGACAGCTCGCTGGGACTTGGCGCGAGTCCGATGCGCGGGCTCGAAGTGCGGTCGATTGCCAAGAGCTACGACAAGCGTGCCGTGCTGCATGACGTGTCGCTGCACGTCGAACGCGGCGAGGTGGTCGGGCTGCTCGGCCCCAACGGCGCCGGCAAGACCACCAGCTTCTATTCGGTGATGGGGCTGGTCCGGCCCGACGCCGGCCGAATCTTCCTCGACGGGCGCGACATCACCCATCTGCCGATGTACCGCCGCGCGATCCTCGGCCTCGGCTATCTGCCGCAGGAAACCTCGATCTTTCGCGGCCTCACGGTCGAGCAGAACATCATGGCGGTGCTGGAGGTCGACGAGCCCGATCGCGACACCCGGGTTGAGAAACTCGAGCGGCTGCTGGGGGAGTTCGGCCTGACGCACCTCCGGGACTCGCCGGCGATGGCGCTGTCGGGCGGCGAGCGCCGGCGCTGCGAGATCGCCCGCTCGCTGGCGGCCGAGCCGTCGATCATGCTCCTGGACGAACCGTTCGCCGGCATCGATCCCATCTCGATCAGCGACATCCGGGAGTTGGTCAAGGAATTGAAAAAGCGCGACATCGGCGTGCTCATCACCGACCATAATGTCCGCGAAACGCTCGATATCGTCGACCGCGCCTGCATCATCTATGACGGTCAGGTGCTGTTCGAAGGGACGCCCCAGGCGCTGGTCGCGGACGAAAATGTGCGGCGGCTCTACCTTGGCGAAAGCTTTGCCCTCTAGAGCGGCGGTCTAGTCATGGGGCTCGGCCCGCGTATCGACATCCGCGTTTCGCAGCAGCTGGTGATGAGCCAGCAGCTGCAGCAGGCGATCAAGCTGCTCGCCCTGTCCAACCTCGAAATCGAAGCGGTAATCGCCGAGGAGCTTTCCAAAAATCCGCTGCTGGAGGCCCGCCCCGGCGAGGGCGCTATCGGCGAAACCGTCATCGTCCGCGAGGACCGCGAATATGGCGATGAGGCGGCCGATCCAACCGGCTCCGACGAGCTGATCGGAAGCAAGCTCGGCACCGAGGATTCGGCGGTGGACATGGATTGGCAGGCTGCGGCGCTGGAAACCGACAGTTTCGCCGATGTTGGTGGCGGCTCGGGCGGCGAGGAAGCGTTCGACTTCGATCGGCTGGAAGGCGGCGAAAGCGGGCTGGCGGAGCATCTGCTTGCCCAGTTGCACGGCAGCGGCCGGGCCATCGGCCGGCTGGCCGAGGCAATCGTCCACGAGCTGGAAGAGACCGGCTATCTGGAAACGCAGCTGCGGCTGATCGCTGACGAATGTGAAGCGAGCGTCAAGCAAGCGGAGGAAGCGCTGGCATTGGTCCAGTCGCTCGACCCACCAGGCATCGCCGCGCGTAGCCTGGAGGAGTGCATCGCGCTGCAGGCCAAGGCGGCCGACCGCTACGATCCGGCGATGGCGCGGCTGATCGCCAATCTCGACCTGCTCGCCAAGGGCCGCATGGCCGATCTTCGCCGGATCTGCGGAGTCGACGAGGAAGACCTGGCCGATATGGTCCGCGAGTTGCGCGCCTACGACCCCAAGCCCGGTTGCCGCTTCGTCACCAAGGAACCCGATGCGATCACGCCCGATGTGTTCGTGCGGCGATCGAAGAGCGGCTGGATCGTCGAATTGAACAACGCCGCCCTCCCACGCGTGCTGGTCAACCGCCGCTATCACGCAGAGCTGAAACGCGGGCCTCAGGACAGAAAGTCGAAAGCCTGGCTGAGCGAATGTTTGGCGGAGGCCAACTGGCTGGTGAAGGCACTTGACCAGCGGGCGCGGACGATCGTCAAGGTCGCGACCGAGATCGTCAGGCAGCAGCAGGGCTTCTTCGAACAAGGCGTCTCGGCATTGAGGCCGCTGACCCTGGCCAAGGTCGCGGAAGCGATCGAAATGCATGAATCGACCGTCAGCCGGGTGACTTCGAACAAATATCTGGCCTGCGACCGCGGCATGTTCGAGCTCAAATATTTCTTCGGCTCGGGCGTCGCCTCGGAGGGCGGCGAGGGCGCGGCGGCGGAGGCGGTCAAGGCCGCGATCAAGGCTATTATCGACGCCGAGACCGAAGTGCTGAGCGACGACGCCATCGCTGCCATGCTCAACGACCGCGGCATGAACGTCGCCCGCCGAACCGTCGTCAAATATCGGGAGGCGATGGGAATCGGCTCGTCGATCCAGCGGAGGCGGCAAAGGAAGATGGCGGCGGGTTGAACCCCCTCTCCCCTCGGGAGAGGGGCGACTCAGCGAAGCTGAGCGGGGTGAGGGCGATCATTCACCCTTCCGGCGCTACGCGCCTCCCTCCCTCTCCCATGGGAGAGGGACCTATAGCGCCACCCGCGCCCAGATCGGCAGATGATCGCTCGCTTTCCTCGCCTCGGCGCTTGCGTGAACCCCAGCCGCCTCGATCGCCAGGCGATGGTCGACGATGATCCGGTCCAGCGCGGCGATGGGCCGGCGCGAATGGAAGCTGGGACCGGTCGGGGCGACCCGATAGCTGCCGTTTAGCTCCTTGAGGCAGGCGCCGGCGTCCCGCCACTCATTGGTGTCGCCCATCAAGATGGTCGGCATCTTGTGCGGCCGCCTGTGGATCATGTCGAGGATCGCCCGCATTTGCCGCCGCCGCCACAGGCCCGAAAGATCGAGGTGCATTCCCACCACCCGCAATGCCCGGTCGCCGATCAGCAACTCGGCCATGACAGCACCGCGCGGCTCGAGCATCGGCAGGTCGAGAGCGGCGACATCCATCACCTCGACATGCCTCTTCACCAGCAGTGCGTTGCCGTGCCAGCCGAGGTTGCGGGTGTTGATCTTGAACATGCGCTCGGCATGAAGCCCGCCGGGCAGCTTCTCCAGCGTCCGTGTATGCCGGACTCGAAACGGCACCGCCTTGTACAGGCCATGCTCGTCGATCAGTTCGTGCGGCACCGCCGCGCCGCGCCCGCCGACCCTCTTGTCCGCCTCCTGAAGTGCGACGATGTCGGCGTCGATCTCCTGCAGCACATGCAGCACCCGGTCGGGCCGCCGCCGCCGGTCCGTCCCGATCGCCTTGCGCATATTATAGCTGGCGACGGTGATGGTCGGGGCGGTCATCGCGCTGCCAACCTTCGCTGCCCGGCCCGGTTCCTCAAACGTCCAGGTTCGCCACGCTGAGTGCATTCTCCTGGATGAACTCGCGGCGCGGTTCGACCACGTCGCCCATCAGCCGGGTGAAAATCTCGTCGGCGACGTCGGCCTGGTCGGCCTCGACCCGGAG
>DASWTR010000290.1:0-2243 GCA_036402035.1 Sphingomicrobium sp. | reverse complement strand
GGCAGGCCGCCCATGTCGCGGATACCGCCGAGCGAATTTTCGAGCTTGTCGCGCTCGCGAGTCAGCTGGAGGACCTCCTTCTTGGTGAGGCCGGCGGTGTCGCCCGACAACTGCTCTTCAAGGCTCTTGAAGCGCTTGATCGAGTTGGAAATGGTCTTCCAGTTGGTCAGCATGCCGCCGAGCCAGCGGTGGTTGACGAAGTGCTGGCCGCTGGCGCGGGCCGCTTCGGCCACCGCGTCCTGCGCCTGGCGCTTGGTGCCGACAAACAGCACCTTGCCGCCGCGGGCGACGGTCTGCTGGACGAAGTCGAGCGCGCGGGCGAACAGCGGAACGCTCTGCGACAGGTCGATGATGTGAACCCCGTTGCGGTCGCCGAAGATATACGGCTTCATCCGCGGGTTCCAGCGGTGGGTCTGGTGGCCGAAATGCGCTCCGGCTTCGAGCAATTGCTGCATCGTGACGACGTTGGTCGCCATAGGGATATCTCCTCCGGTTAAGCCTCGGTGGAACCGTGTCACCGGCCAATCGGCCGGCACCGGTATGGTGGTTCCACCTGTGGGATGGCCGCGCCCCTAAACGATGAAAGGTGCGATATCAACTATTTAGTGAAAATGGAACATTCAGAGAACAAAATGGCTTGACGAAGTAGGAACATTTGGAGAACATAATCGCAATCGAACAGTTTCAGAAGGATGGTCCGATGCTCGCAGCCACTCTCACTCTCGCTATGTTCGGCTTCGTTCTCACGCTGGTCGTCGACGTCGTGCGGCGCGACGGCGCCAAGATTCTGGCGGCTCTGGAGGGGCGCTCCTGGGCCGCTTCGCCGACCGCTGGCCGGCCGGTGACAATCCGCTTCAGCCAGCCTGATAGGGGGGCGGTATGGGCCCCGCATTCTCCTGAGCTGCGCGCCGCTGCTTGACCCTGGCATAGCTGGCGATGCTGAACGGCAGCAGCGCCAGATAAATGGCCGAAATGCCAAGCAAGGTTGTCCAGGGCGCATTGAGCAGCGACGCGACCAGCAAGGCGACCCCGGCGAGCGCAAAAAGGCGCCAGCCGCGGCGGATTCGGATCGATCCCCAGGTGAAGGTCGGAACGCTGGAGATCATCAGCAGGGCGATGAACAGCGTCCATGGCAGCACCAGCTGCCAGTTACGAAACAGCTCGTTGTCAGTGATGAGCCACAAATAGATTGGGACGAACGCCAAGCCCGCCCCGACCGGCGCCGGTACGCCGGTGTTGAACCCCGCCGACTTGTGCGGCTGAAAATCCGCGTCGATCCGCGCATTGAACCGGGCCAGCCGCAGTGCGCAACAGACCGCTAGCGCCAGCGCCGCAATCCAGCCGAACCGCGGCGCCTCCTGCAGCGACCAAAGAAAGACGATCAGCGCGGGGGCGGTGCCGAACGCGATATTGTCCGACAGGCTGTCCAGCTCTGCGCCGAACTTGCTTTGCGCCTTCAAGAGCCGCGCGACGCGGCCGTCGAACCCGTCGAGCACCCCTGCCCCGACGATGCAGGCCAGAGCCTGCGGCCAATCGCCGGTAATACCGAACCGCACGCCCGTCAGGCCAACGCAAAGCGCGGCGGCAGTGATCGCGTTGGGCACGAAGGCCCGCAGCGGAAAACCGCTCCTCTCGCCGTCGGTCACTGACTGGTTCCGCTGCGCTGCGGGTCAACCCCGAGCTCGCCCAGGATCGTCTCGCCGGCGATGGTTCGCTGGCCGAGCAGCACCTGACTGCCCGTTCCAGCCGGAAGATAGACATCAACCCGGCTCCCGAAACGGATCAGGCCGATCCGCTCCCCCGCCGCCACCCGGTCGCCTTCCTTGACGAACGACATGATGCGCCGCGCCACCAAGCCGGCGATCTGGGTGAAGCCGATCCTTACCCCATCCTCGCGCTCGACGATGAAGTGCTGCCGCTCATTGTCCTCGCTCGCCTTGTCGAGGTCGGCATTCAAAAACTTGCCGGGCACATAGGCGATCCGCCTCACCGCCCCGGCAACCGGCGAGCGGTTGATGTGGACGTCGAACACGCTCATGAAAATCGACACGCGGGTATATTCGCCGGTGAGCCCGCCCTCGCCGGCCAGCTCCAGCGGCGCCGTGCCCCGCTTGATCATCGTCACCAGCCCATCGGCGGGCGCGACGATCAGCTTGGGGTCGGTCGGCGTGGTCCGCACTGGATCCCGAAAAAAGGCCGCGACCCAGATGGTCAGGCCGACCAGCAGCCAGCCGAACATGTCG
>DASWTR010000289.1:0-3737 GCA_036402035.1 Sphingomicrobium sp. | reverse complement strand
CAGGACGTGCGCAAGATCCTGACCGCCGACCCACGCAACGCCTTGCTGACGCTGAAGCAGGTGTCGGTTGCCTTCCCCAAAGGCACCACCCGCGATCAGGCGGAGCCGACCGTCGCCCGGTTCGCCCAGGCGGCCCAGAATATCGGCGGCTGCGGCGGTGCGGAAAAGATTGCCACCGACTTCAACGGCGAAGTCGTCCAGTCGGATGAGGTCAAGATGCGCGACCTCCCGCCAGCGCTGCAGGAGATGATGCTGCAGATGCAGGTCGGCCAGGCAACCCGCCCGTTCGGTTCGATCGAAGAGGGTGTGCGCGTGTTGGTGCTGTGCGGCCGCGACGAGGTCGACCCGAGTGCGCCGAGCTTCGATCAGGTCTATGCCCAGCTCAACGAGGAGCGCGTCAACCTGCGTTCGCGCCGCTATCTGCGCGACCTCAGGCGTGACGCGGTGATCGACTTCCGCTAAGCGCGGAGGCAATGACGGATCCTTATCGTCCGCTGGCAGTCTCGCTTGGCGATCCTGCCGGTATCGGCCCCGAAGTCGTCGCCAAATGCTGGGATTATCGCGACCGCTTCGGCTTGCCGCCGTTCGTTGCGATCGGAGACCCGCGTAGCCTGGCGGCGGTTTGGGATGGCCCGATCGCAGCTATCGACGATCCGCGCGAGGCCGATAGCGCGTTCGATGTCGGCTTGCCGATCCTGCCCCTCGCCTCCTTGGAAATCGACATCCCGGGGCATCCGAGTGTGGCCGGCGCCCATTGTTCACTCGATTCGCTGGAGCTGGCGGTCGGTCTTGCACGGTCGGGGTCCGCCGCGGGCGTCGTCACCGGCCCGGTATCCAAGCAGCAGCTTTATGCCATTGGTTTCTCCCATCCGGGGCAGACCGAATTCGTCGCCGAACGATGCGGCATTTCGCCGTCCAACGTCGCGATGATGCTGGCCGGGCCGACACTTAGGACTGTTCCCGTCACCACCCACCTCCCCCTCGCGGACGTACCGGCAGCGCTTAGCTCCGGGCTAATCGAAGCGCGCGGACGATCGGCATTGCGCGGCCTTCAGCGCAATTTCGGGATCGCCGACCCGCGGCTGGCGGTGGCCGGCCTCAATCCGCACGCGGGAGAAGGCGGGTCGCTCGGCCGGGAAGAAATCGAGCTGATCATTCCGGCGATCGACGCGCTTCGGGCAGAGGGTTGGCGCGTTACCGGGCCGCACCCTGCCGACACCATGTTCCATGCCTCAGCCCGAGCCAACTATGACGCGGCGCTGTGCATGTACCATGACCAGGCGCTGATCCCGCTGAAGGCTTTGCATTTCGAGGACGGCGTCAATCTGACGCTCGGTCTTCCGATCATCCGCACCGCCCCCGATCACGGCACGGCGTTCGACATTGCTGGGCAGGACCAGGCCGATCCGCGCGCCATGGCCGCCGCGATCAGGCAGGCCGCGCAATCGGCCATCCACCGCGCCATCGTCGCATCCTGATGCCGGAGCCGCTACGCGACGTCATCGCTCGCCACGGGCTGCAGGCGACCAAGGCGCTCGGCCAGAATTTCATCCTCGACCGGCAGTTGCTGTCCCGGATCGCCGCCGTTCCCGGGTCACTGGATGGCGCAACCGCCTATGAGGTCGGACCGGGTCCGGGCGGGCTGACCCGGGCGCTGTTGGACGCTGGCGCCAAGGTCGTCGCGGTCGAGCGCGACCGCCGTTGCATGCCGGCGCTGGCCGAACTGGAAGGCGAATTCCCTGGCCGGCTTAGGGTCATTTCGGGCGATGCGTTGGCAATCGACGAGCGCGCCGAGGCGGGTGTCGGAGCCCATATCGTCTCGAACCTGCCCTACAATGTCGGTACCGCCCTGCTGCTGCGCTGGCTGAACGGTCCATGGCCGCCATGGTGGTCGTCACTGACCTTGATGTTCCAGCGCGAGGTGGCGGAACGGATCGTTGCGAGGCCGGATAGCGAGCATTACGGGCGTCTGTCGGTCGCGGCGCAATGGCGGTCCAACCCAAAAATCGCGATGCAGGTCCACCGCTCGGCCTTCGTGCCGCCGCCCAAGGTCGCCTCGGCGGTGGTGCATATTCTGCCCGCGAAGCAACCCGATGGCGTCGACCCCGCCATACTGGAGCGGATCACCGCCGCCGCCTTCGGCCAGCGGCGCAAGATGTTGCGGTCCAGCCTCAAGCCTGTGCCCGGTGCGCTGGAAACGCTGGCGCAGCTTGGCATTGATGCGGAGCGGCGCGCCGAGACGGTCAGCGTCGACGAGTTCGTCGCGCTGGCGAAAGCGCTCAGCTAGTTCTTCTTCGGAACGTCCGGAGTCTTTGCCGCGGCCAGGGCCGGTCCCTTGGCGATCGCTCCCGACAAGGTTGCGACCTGCGGGCAGCCGGCGTTGCCGCACAATTTCTGCAGCTTGGCGAGATTTTCGCGGGCCCGCGGCAGCGCGCCCAGCTCGACCATCGCCTCGCCCTGAATCGCGATCGCGTCGCGATCGGTCGGCTCGAGTGCCAGCGCCTTGTTGGTCAGCTTGATCGCCTGCCCGTAAAGCTTCTGCTTGATCGCCACCTTGGCCATGGCGGTGAAGGCCGCCCGGTTCTTCGGATCAACCACCAGCGCCGTCTCCAGCGCGTCATCGGCCTCAACCAGCTTGCCTTGCGACAATAGAGTCTCGCCCTGCTTCAGCAACTCGATCGACTTGGGCGCGATCTGGTCGTCCGCGCGCTGCCCGATGACGGCAACCGGGAGGGTCGAGGCAACAAGGCCGAGGCACAGGACGAAGGGAGTCAGGCGCATCAAAATCTCCAAACAATCGCGCGGACTTAGCATGGCCGAACGAAACGCGCGACGAAAAACCCATCGGTGGCATCGTGCGCCGGGGTCAGGAGCCGTCCAGGCCCGTCGTCACGACCGCCATCGAAAGCGACATCCTGCCCTATCCAAGATGAATGGCGCCCTAAGAAGTTCCTCGCCTGGTCCGCTCCTTCGGCACGGATGATCGAGCAGGTGGCGTAGACGAGCGCTCCTCCCGGCTTCACCAACGGCACCGCGATATCCAGCAGCCGCGCCTGCAACTTGACCAGCTTGTCGAGCCGCTCGGGCGTCAGCCGCCAACGGCCTTCAGGATTGCGGCGCCAAGTGCCGGATCCGCTGCAAGGGGCATCGACCAGCACGACATCGCACTGCCCCTCAAGATCGGCCAATTGAGCGGACTCGCGCCCGCCGTCGAGCAGGCGGATGGCGATATTGCCCGCCCCTGCCCGGTCCGCTCGAGGAGGGAGCTGGGTAAGCCGAGCACGGTTCGTGTCGGAAGCGATGATCTCGGCCCGCGGTGCCGCGGCTGCCAGCGCCAGGGACTTGCCACCCGCCCCGGCGCAGAGATCGAGCAGCCGCATGCCGTCCGTCGGCGCGCAGGCCAGTGCGATCAGCTGGCTGCCCTCATCCTGAACCTCGATCAGCCCGGCCTGATATGCGGGATGGTCGTCGACCTTGCTGTCAGGAGGCAGCCGCAATCCCCACGGTGAAAGGGCGGTCGGGACCGCGTTCTCGAACTCGCCGATAAGCTGGTCACGGCTGGCACGAGCGACATTGGCCCGCGCGTCGACCGGGGCGCGCTCCAGCAACGCCGGCCATTCGTCAGCCGACAGATGGGCGGAGAGCAACAGCTGAAGCCATTGCGGAATATAGCTGGCAGGCGCTGGCCGTTCTGCGGGCTCGCGCGCCGCCGGCCCGTGCGGCGACCCGTCGAACAG
>DASWTR010000288.1:0-1799 GCA_036402035.1 Sphingomicrobium sp. | reverse complement strand
CAATCGAGCTTCCCGGCCAATATGCTCGCCATCCGCGGCGGCCGGCCGGAAACGCTGGCGCTGCGCGACATCATCGAGAGCTTCGTCAAGTTCCGCGAGGAGGTCATTACCCGCCGCTCGAAGTTCGAGCTCTTAAAGGCGCGCGAGCGGGCCCATATCCTGCTTGGTCTGGTCGTCGCGGTCACCAACCTCGACGAAGTGGTCAAGCTGATCCGCGGCTCGGCCAGCCCCGCCGAAGCGCGCGAGAAGCTGCTCGCCCGGGAGTGGGCCGGCGACCAGATCCGCCAATATATCGAACTGGTCGAGGCGGTTGAGCCCCAGGCCAAGGGCGAAACCTATCGCCTGAGCGAGGCCCAGGTAAGGGCGATCCTCGAGCTTCGCCTCCATCGCCTGACCGCTCTCGGCCGCGAGGAGATTGGCGAAGAGCTCGAAGAACTTGCCAAGAGCATCGGCGAACTGCTTGAAATCCTGAGCAATCGCGCCCGCCTTTACGAGGTGATGCGCGAGGAGTTCGATGAGGTTGAGGCAGAGTTCGCGACACCCCGCGTGGCGGAGATCACTGCCGCGTTCGACGGGCTCGAGGACGAGGATCTGATCGAGGTCGAGGACATGGTCGTGACTGTGACCATGACCGGCTACATCAAACGCACCCCCCTCGCCCTGTTCCGCGAGCAGAAGCGCGGCGGCAAAGGTCGCTCGGGCATGAGCACCAAGGACGAAGATATCGTCACCGAATTGTTCGTCACCTCGACCCACAATCCGGTGCTGTTCTTCTCCAACATCGGGCGGGTTTACCGGATGAAGGTGTGGCGTCTGCCCGAGGGCGGACCGACCGCCAAAGGCCGGCCGATGGTCAACCTGCTGCCGCTGTCCGAAGGGGAAACCATCACGACCGTCCTGCCCTTGCCGCAGGACGAGGAGGAATGGGGCGGCCTGCACATCATGTTCGCCACCGCCAAGGGGACGGTGCGGCGCAACTCGATGGATGCCTTCACCAACATCCCGACCGCGGGCAAGATCGCGATGAAGTTCGGCACTTCCGAGGAAGGTGAGGAAGAGGAGGATACCCTCGACCGCATCATCGGCGTCGAGCTGCTGACGGAGGAGGACGACGTTCTGCTTGCCACCCGCAACGGGAAGGCGATCCGCTTCATGTCGACCGACGTACGCGAGTTCCAGAGCCGCGCGTCGATGGGCGTCCGCGGCATCCGCCTTCAGGGCGATGATCAGGTGATCTCCATGTCGATCCTCCGCCGGGCGGGCACCACGCAGGAGGAGCGTGAGGCCTATCTCCGCTGCCCGGCGTGGCGCGAGAAGGACGAGCAGTGCACTCTGCCGCCAGAGCGCTACGCGGAAATTGCCGAGAAAGAGCAGTTCCTGTTGACCGTGACCGAGAATGGCTACGGCAAGCGCTCGTCCACCTATGAGTATCGCCGCACCAACCGCGGCGGCCAGGGCATCATCAACATCGTCACCTCGGAACGGAACGGCGGCGTTGTCGCCAGCTTCCCGGTCAAGCCGGGCGAGCAGCTGATGCTGGTCACCGACCAGGGCAAGATGATCCGCACCACTGTCGGCGACATCCGCATCGCCGGCCGCAACACCCAGGGCGTGACCATCTTTAACGTCGCCGAGAATGAAAAAGTCGTTTCGGTCGCTCGGATCGACGAGAGCGAGGAAGAAGAAGTCGAACTGGAGGGCGGCGACGAGATTGCCCCCGAAACGGGTGCGACGATTGGTGACGATCTAGCGTCGGGCGAAGACGCCTAGCAAGGAACGAGGGCGTCCGGGGGCGCGTT
>DASWTR010000287.1:0-3243 GCA_036402035.1 Sphingomicrobium sp. | reverse complement strand
CGAATCAGCTGAGCCCGAATTCGTCAACGCGCTGTTAATCTTACTGTGTTAGAAACACACCCCATCTAAGGGGCATGAGCAATCCGATCACGCCCAGTGAACAACGCCTGCAGGAATACCTCTCCCGTCTGACGGCGGTTCTGGGCCATGCCGACCGCAAGGTGCGGCTCGTCGGCTATTGCACGGGCCTGCTGCTGCCCGGCGAGCGCAAGAGCGTCGAGCCGATGGCGGCGCGTCTCGATCCGGCCCAGGTGCCCAGCCTGCACCAGGCGCTGCACCACTTCGTCGCCACTGCGGCGTGGAGCGATGCGGCGGTGCTCGCCGCCGTCCGCGAGCAGGTGCTGCCGGTTCTCACCCGGCATGACCCGATCACCGCCTGGATCATCGACGATACCAGCTTTCCCAAGAAGGGGACGCACTCGGTCGGCGTGGCGCGCCAATATTGCGGCCAGTTGGGCAAGCAGGAGAACTGCCAGGTCGCCGTGTCGTTGTCGGTCGCGAACGCTTGGGCCAGCCTGCCGATCGCGTTCGAGCTTTACCTGCCCGAAGACTGGGCCGGCGATCCGGCTCGCCGGACCAAGGCAGGGGTGCCCACGGAGCTCGGCTTCCGCACCAAGCCAGAGAGTGCCCTGATGCAGATCCGTCGCGCGCTGGAGGACGGCGTGCCACCTGGCGTCATCCTGGGCGACGCGGGCTACGGCATCGACACCGGCTTCCGCACCGCCTTGAGCGAGCTGGCCCTGGTCTACGTCTTGGGGGTGCAGTCCAGCCTCGGCATCTGGCCCCCGGGCTGTGGCCCGCTGCCGCCCAAGCCATGGTCGGGCAAGGGACGGCCGCCCAAGCTGTGGCGCCGGGATGCCGAGCACCAGCCGGTGACCGCCAAGGATCTCGCTTTCGCCCTGCCGCCGAGCGCCTGGCAGACGGTGAGCTGGCGGGAAGGCAGAAGCGGCGCGCTGGACGGGCGCTTTGCTGCCGTGCGAGTGCGGCCGTCGCACCGCGACTACTGGCGTGCCGAGCCGCACGCCGAGGAATGGCTGCTGATCGAGTGGCCGGAAGGAAAGAAGGAGCCGAGCAAGTACTGGCTGTCGACCCTGCCGGCGGCGACCACCTTGGTCGACCTGGTCGGCACCGCCAAGCTGCGCTGGAGGATCGAACGGGACTACCAGGAGCTCAAGCAGGAATTGGGCCTCGACCACTTTGAGGGGCGGGGTTGGCGCGGCTTTCATCATCACGCCACCTTGTGCATCGCGGCTTATGGCTTCCTCGTTCGCGAGCGGAGCCTTTTTCCCCCTCAAGATCGTTTCCGTGGCCAAGCGCCTGCGTTACCCACCGGTTGGCGGCCGCGCGGGCATTCCGCTGCGACCGGAGCGTCATGAGCCGTTCTCAATCGCCTCGGTGCGCCGCCGTCTCACGATCGCCTTGGCTCGCCGTCTACCCCGCTGCCCTTGCTGTCAGCAGCCCTACACCAGCACCGCTCAACCAAATCCAACCTTCTCACACTTATGACACAGTAAGATTAAGAGCCTGTTGCAAAATCGAGCCCTGAGCTGCGGAACGGGGCCGCTGGGCTACGGGTGGAGGGTTTGACGCGCGGGCAACGGCGTGATTCGCTCCGGCGGTGAGCCGGGGAGGGACAGGGATGGCCCGCTTCTTCCGCGAGCCGGACCGCCGGCAACGTTACCTGCTGCCGGTCGACATGATGGACTGGCTGCCCGAAGGTGACATCGTCCACCTGATCGTTGATGCGGTGGCGTTGATGGACCTGTCCGGCTTCGAGGCTACCTGCAAGGTCGGCAAGGCCGGCCAGGCGCCCTTCTCCCCGCGGGTTCTGCTGGCGCTGCTGATCTATGCCTACAGCCACGGCATCCGCTCGAGCCGCGCGATCGAGCGGCTCTGCGGGCGCGATGTCGGCTATCGCTTCATCGTCGGCGCCGCCGTTCCCGACCACAGCGTGATCGCCCGCTTCCGGCAGCGGCATGTCGAGCGGATGAAGGCCGTATTCCTGGCAGTGCTGGAGCTGTGCCGTGCGGCCGGGTTGATCCGGCTGGGGCTGGTGGCGCTCGACGGCACCAAGGTCAAGGCCAATGCCGCCCTCGATGCCAACCGCACCGCCAGCAGCATCGAGGCGGAGATTGCCCGGATGCTGGCGGAAGCGGAAGCGGTGGACGCCCGCGAGGACCACCAGTTCCAAGACCAGCGTGGCGACGCGTTGCCGGAGGGGCTGACCAAGGCTGCGGATCGGCAGGCGCGCCTGATGGCGTGCAAGGCGAAGCTGGAGAAGCGTGCGGCTGAGGCTGTGGCCCGCCAGCAGGCGAAGATTGATGCCCGTAGGGCGGAGGAGCAGGCGACCGGCAAGCGCCGGCGAGGCCGCAAGCCAAAGGCGCCTGATCCAAGCGTCGACCCGGATGCGGTGGCGAACGTCACCGATCCCGAGAGTGGCATCATGAAGACCCGCCAGGGCTGGGTGCAGGGCTACAACGCGCAGATCGTGGTGACGCGCGAGCAGATCATCCTCGCCGCCGACGTGACCACCGAGGCCAACGACAGCCATCAGCTCACCGGCATGCTCAACCAGGCGCAGGCGAACGTCGAGATCGTGCTGGGCGAGGACGCTGTGCTGGGTGTTGCCGTGGCGGACGCGGGCTACTGGTCAGACGCGAACGCTGCCACCGAGACCGAAGAGTGCGAGCTGCTCATCGCCACGCAGAAGGACCACAAGCAACGCGCGGCCCTGCGCAAGGCGCCGCCGCCGTGCGGGCGCATGCCGAAGCGGATGACGGCGCGGGCGCGCATGGAGCGCAAGCTGCGGACCAGGCGTGGCCGCAGCCTCTATCGCCAGCGCGGGCAAAGCGTCGAGCCGGTTTTCGGGCAGATGAAGGACCGGCAAGGTGCAGACCGGTTCAGCATGCGTGGGACCGACCGCTGCCGTGGCGAGTGGCAGCTCGACGCCGCGGTCCATAACCTGCGCAAGCTACACCGGGACTCCGTCCAGCGCGCAAAAGCGGGCGGAAGAGGCGCACAGACCAGCCACAAAGCAGCCGCCGGAGGGACATGATACCGCCCTCCCTACCGTGCCGAGCCGCCCACGGCGCACCACGCACCGATCCGCTATCAATTCAGCAACAGGCTCCAAGGCCGCCAAATTTAGAGTTGCGTGGCGGCCGGCAGCACCATTCGGCGCTGCTCCTCCCAGCTCGCCGGCACCCCCGTCTCCAGCTGCTCGAACCCGACTGCCAGCCCCAT
>DASWTR010000286.1:0-2301 GCA_036402035.1 Sphingomicrobium sp. | reverse complement strand
GCGATCGTCCTCCACCATTTATACGACCATAGCCGCGGCAGCCACGAATGGGCGTTGGCGGAGGCGCGGCGCCAGCTGCGGATCGCGCGGGCGCTCGCCGCCCTCGACCGGCGGATCGAACGCTGGGGTTGGCTGATGCCTGCCCGTGAGGCCGCCGCCGCGGCGCTGAAGCAGCTGGCAGAGGCGATCGGCGTGGCGTCCCGCGCGCGGTGCGCGGCCGCTTATCGCGCCTACCGTCTGAGTGCCGCGCCGGCATTGCAGGGAGAGGCGCAGCGGCGGCTGTCGCCTGAGATGCTTGGCGCGCTTCAGCGGTGCCACGATGCAAGGCGGTCCGGCGGAGCGATCGGTGCTGATGACGTTCGCGATCTGTGGGAATGCAGCGAGCAGCTCGCGATCGACCATGACGAACTGAATGCCGCCTGGGCCGCGATCGAGCTTACCGGGCTTGGGCGGCCAGCCCGGCGCTTGCTGGGCGAGCACGCGCTGGAGCGCGCCTGCGCCCGCGATCGCAAGCGGGGTTGGGGCAAGATCGAGCGTGAGTTACGCAACGATCCGCTGCTGCCGCGGTCATTTCGGGCCAACCCGGCGCAGCATTTCTATGCGCTCCAGCTGGCGCTGGCCGATCGCCGTCGCCAGCAGTGGCGCGAGGCGTGCGACCGGGAGCCCGACGCGTTCGAACTCGCCGCCTAGGGCTTGCCTTTCGCGGCGGCGGGGCCACGATGCGCTCGCCTCGGGAGGGCGCCCCATGGATTTCTTTAAGTTCATCAAGTCGCTCGACGAGCTGCTCTACGAGGTAATGAGCTGGCTGCTCTTCTATCCGCTCACCCTGTGGCGGATCATCAGGTCGCCCGTCCGCACGATGCAGGACGCCGAGCGCGAACTGACCGAGGATGAGCAACAGCAATTCGACGACCGGCTTCCGCCGCCGCTGTTCCTGCTCCTGACCCTGATCCTCGTGCATCTGGTGGAGCTGGCGCTGGTCGGACAGAATGAGCTGGTTCGCAGCAATGTCGGGCTGCGCGCGCTGATCGCCGACGACACCAGCCTGATCATTTTCCGCATCCTGATGTATTCGCTGCTCCCCGTGATCGCCGCCACGCGGCTGATCCGGGCGCGCGGCGCGCGGCTGAACAGGCAGCTGCTGAAGCCGCCCTTCTATGCGCAATGCTATGCCGCGGCGGTCTTCACCCTGCTGCTCGGTGCGGCCGGCATCATCGTTGGCCAGCCTCATTATGTGCTCGAGCTCTATGTTGGTCTGGCCGCCCTGGCCGTTGTCTGGCTCGTTGCGGTGGAAACCCGCTGGTTCGCCGCCGAGCTGAACTCGGGCCTTCTGCGCGGGTTCGGTCAGGCGATGTGGATGTTCCTGCAATGGTTGGTGGCGCTGATCCTGATCGGAATTGCGCTTAGCTAGCCGAAGGTGAAGGCGTAGGCCTCGGCGCCGGGATCGAGAAACTCGATCGTGAACAGCCGCTCGCGGCGCGGGTGCTTCTGGCGGACCAGCTGATAGAGGCGCTGGTTGGTTACCTGCCCGTTGCCGGCCGCATCGATGTCCATGCCGTGGTCGTCTCCCGGCGCGTTGCCGTCGAGCAGCACGCGGAAACGGACCGGCTTGCCCGACGCGCTGCCGAGAACGAGGTGAAGGTCGCGCGCGCGGAACCGGAAGGCGACCTTGCCGCCGGGCAATTGCGAGACCGAGCGCTGCTCCTCGACCTTCCAGCGGCCGAGCAGGGCCCAGTGGTTGAGCCCGAAGTTGCCGGGAAGAAGGAAGTTGTTGACGCCGGGACGAAGGCCGCCCGGCGAGGCGAAGTTCCTGGCGCGGTGGGTACCGAGATAGGTCTCGGGACTGCGGATCGAGGCGAAATCGGCGGCGGCGCTGGCTCCCTTGGCGGTGACCCGCGCCTTGTCGCCGAGCTTGGCGCCCTTCTCCGCCAGCAAGGCGCGGATGGCGGCCTCGGTCTGGTCGGTCTTGCCTTCGCCGAAATGATGGTAGCGGATGCGGCCCTGAGCGTCGGCGAGGTAATGGGCCGGCCAGTAGCGGTTGTTGAAGGCGTTCCAGATGGTCCAATCATTGTCGACCGCGACCGGGTAGCGGATGCCGAAATCGGCGATTGCCTTGCGGACGTTGGCCGGCTCGCGCTCGAAGGCGAATTCGGGCGTATGGACGCCGATCACGACGAAGCCCTGGTCTTTGTAGCGTTCGTACCAGGCGCGGACATAGGGCACCGAACGGATGCAGTTGATGCAGCTGTAGGTCCAGAAGTCGATCAGCACGACCTTGCCCTTGAGCTGATCGCGGGTCAG
>DASWTR010000285.1:0-49552 GCA_036402035.1 Sphingomicrobium sp. | reverse complement strand
GGCGACATCCACCCCGCCAGTGACGAACGGTCCCTTGCTAAGCCCCGTGTCGAACCGACCGCTCCTGGTCAGGTCGCGGGTCAACCCGACGCTCCCCGTCACCGTCGGCCGGCCCGCCGCCCGGGCAATCGCCACCCCGGCATCGGTCGCCTTCAGATTCTCGCGCTGCGCGGTCAAGGTCGGGTTCGCCCGATACGTCGACACCAGCGCCTCGCGCAGCGTGTCCGCCGAAGCAGTGCCCGAGGCAAGCACAACAACCAACGCAGCTATGGATAAGTTACGAGTCACTGGGCGGGCTCTCCGTTACAGTCAGAAAGTGAAGGCCCGTGGCCGTTCGAATCCAGGAAGCGGGTCGACATCGGAATCGGCAATGCTGCGCCATCCGATCGCGCCGTTGGCGCAGGTGCCGACAATCAGCCGGGTCACGCCGCGGTCGTCGATCGCGCCAGCGAGCACGCCTTCAGGTGCCAGCTGCTTGCCGAGAGCGGCGGGCACTTCCTCGACCGCTCCGTCCAGCAGGATGAGATCGTAAGGCGCGGCCTTGGGCCAGCCCTTGGCGAGATCACCCACCACCATGTCGATACCGGCATTGCCGGCCAGCGAAGCGAGTGTCTCGTCGGATTCCAGTGCGACCACTTCAAGGCCGATTTCCTTGAGAACCGCCGCCGAATAGCCGGTGCCGGATCCGATGACGAGCGCCCGCTGGCCAGGCAGCGGCGCGGCTTCGGTCAACAGCCGGCCAAGTGCAGCCGGCGGCATCATCGCGCGCCCCTCGCCGATCTTCAGCGGTCGGTCGAAATATGCCAGCGCCCGTATATTGTCGGGCACGAACCGCTCGCGTTCGACTTTGCCCATCGCGGCCAGCACGCCGCGGTCGGTCACGCCTTGCGGACGAAGCTGGTTATCGATCATCACCCGGCGAGCCAGGCTGAAATCCTGCATGGAATCCTCGTTCGTCACGGACTGTTCTATGCCACTAACACAGTGACGGTTCAAGGGTGCATTATCCGCTGATCCCCGTTCCGCCAAGGCGGCCCCGCCCCCATTCGTCGAAATCGTCCGGTTGACAAGCGGCGGGGCGAGCCGCCAAAGGCCGGGTCCGCGAGGCCCGATGGCGGAGTGGTTACGCAGAGGACTGCAAATCCTTGCACGCCGGTTCGATTCCGGCTCGGGCCTCCAAATCTTCCCAACATCTATCGCACCACCTGACCGCGCCCCAAGGCGTTCGGCAGATGATTCCGTCCTTTCGACGAGCCATTGATAATTACTTGCAAGGTCATGTTGACCGTAATGATCTTCGGTTATAGTCCAAGCGATACAGAATTAGGCGGCAGAGCGGGTTGATCGGAGCCAGTAGTCCGGTTTTGCGAGGGTCGACCCGACCAATCTTCGGAAATGAGACGATGCGAAAAGCGTTTGCCGGTGGAATAACCGCGCTGTCGATTGCGCTCTCGGCCTGTTCAGGCGGAGCGGAATCGCAAGCCGCTCCGCCTGCACCTGAGGTCACGGTTGCGAACCCGCTGGTCCGCGACGTGCTCGAGTGGGACGAATATGTTGGCCGTTTCGAAGCCGTCGAAGCGGTCGAGGTGAAGCCACGCGTGTCCGGTTATCTGACCGGCATCCATTTCCGCGACGGCCAATATGTTCGGCAAGGACAGCTTCTCTTCACGATCGACGCCCGCCCCGCCCAGGCCCAGCTCGACCAGGCGCGAGCCCAGCTGGCACGGGCCGAAGCGCAGCTGGTCAATGCCCGAACCGAGCTGGCGCGGTCGCAGACCCTAGCCGAGCAGCGCGCGGCCAGCGTCGAAGAGGTCGAGCAGCGCCGGGCGGCGCTCCGTTCGGCGCAGGCGGATGTGGCGGCAGCCCGAGCAGCGGTTCGCGCGCGCCAGCTGGACACCGGCTTTACGCGGGTCGTTGCACCGATTTCCGGCCAGGTCTCCGAACGGCGGGTCGATCGCGGCAATGCGGTCACCGCCGACCAGACCGTGCTGACCACGGTTGTTTCGACCAACCCGGTGCACTTCGCCTTCAACGGGTCCGAGGCCCTGCTGCTCCACTATCAGCGGCAGGCCGGCGGAGTCCGGACCGGCGCGCCGGTCCGCATCCGCCTTCAAGACGAGGCGGACTATGTCCACGCCGGACAGCTCGACTTCGTCGACAATAGCCTCAGCCCCGGATCGGGGACGATCCACGCCAGGGCAATCGTCCCGAACCCCGACGGCTTCCTGAAACCCGGCATGATGGGCCGGCTGCGGCTCGCCGCGTCACCCGCCCGTCCGGCGCTGCTGGTGCCGGATACCGCGATTACCACCGACGCCACGCGGCGGGCAGTCTATGTCGTCGACCAGAAAGACACGGTCGTCGTGAAGCCGGTCGAGCTGGGCCCGCTCGAGGGCAGCCTGCGTGTCGTGCGCAGCGGCGTCGGTGTGCGCGACAGGGTGATTATCGGCGGCATTCAGCGAGCCATGCCCGGGCAGAAGGTCAAACCGCGCAAGGGCCAGATCCAGCCCAGCGCGGCGACGGCGGCTGCTCCGGGGGCGGCTCCTGCCGCAGGGCAGGCCGGCCGCTGAGGCGAACCCCATGAAGATGAACTTCTCCAGCTTCTTCATCGATCGGCCGATCTTCGCATCGGTGATCGCGCTGTTCATCACCTTGCTCGGCGCCTTCGCCTATCCGGTGCTTCCGCTGGCGCAGTATCCGGAGATCGCGCCGCCGTCGGTAGCGGTGGTCGCGGCGTTCCCCGGCGCCTCGGCCGAAACGATGGCTGAGACCATCGCCGCGCCCCTCGAACAGGAGATCAACGGCGCGGAGGGCATGCTCTACATGCGCTCCAACTCGAGCCAGGGCCTGTCCAGCATCACCGTGACGTTCCAACCCGGCACCGACATCGATACAGCGCAGGTACTGGTCCAGAATCGGGTCGCGCTGGCCGAGCCCCGGCTGCCCGACCAGGTGCGGCAGATCGGCGTCACCGTCACCAAGCAGGCGACCGACTTTCTGATGGTCGCGGCGATGACGACGACGTCCCCCACCGTCGATATCGATTATGTCGGCAATTACGCCAATTCGACCATTCGCGACCGGTTGCTGCGGCTGCCGGGGGTCGGCGCGGTGCAGGTGTTCGGCGGCGGCAATTATTCGATGCGGGTGTGGATCGATCCCGATGCGGCCGCCGCGCGGGACCTCACCGCCGACGAGATCATCACCGCCCTGCGCGGGCAGAACGTGCAGGTCGCGGGCGGCTCGGTCGGCCAGGCGCCGTTCCGTCAGGGTGGGCCGGCGTTCGAGCTTCCGGTCCAGGTGCAGGGCCGCCTGACCGACCCTGAGCAATTCGGCGACGTCGTCCTCAAGACCGATCCGCAAAATGGAGCGATCACGAGGCTGAGCGATGTCGCGCGGGTCGAGATCGGCAGCCAGGACTATAGTATTCGCGGCACCTCCAACGAGCGCCCGGCGGTATTCATCGCCATCCAGCAGCTGCCCGGTTCCAACGCCCTCGACACGGCCGACGGGGTGCTGGCCGACCTCGAGGCGGCGTCGAAGGACTTCCCGCCGGGAGTCGCCTATTCGATCCCCTACAACCCGACCGAATATGTACAGGAATCGGTCAATGAGGTTCAGCGGACGCTGATCGAGGCGATCGTGCTGGTCGTGCTGGTGATCGTCATCTTCCTCCAGACGTGGCGCGCGGCGATCATCCCGATCATCGCCATTCCAGTCTCGCTGGTCGGCACCTTCGCGGTGCAGCTCGCACTCGGCTTCTCGATCAACTCGCTGTCGCTGTTCGCGCTCGTGCTGGCGGTGGGGATCGTCGTCGATGACGCGATTGTGGTGGTCGAGGCGGTCGAGAAGCATATCCGTGAGGGTATGTCGCCACGCGAGGCGGCCCACCGTACGATGCGCGAGATTTCCGGCGCGCTGATCGCGATCGGCCTAGTGCTGGTCGCGGTGTTCGTTCCGGCGGCGCTGATCTCCGGCATTCCCGGCATCTTCTACCGCCAGTTCGCCGTCACCATCGCCGCGGCGGCGGTGATCTCCACGCTGATTTCGCTGACCCTGTCGCCGGCGCTCGCCGCCATCCTGCTGAAGCCTCATCATGAGGGCGAAATACATACGGATGGCGGCAACCGGTGGATGCGGCCGGTGCGCGTAGCCGGCGCCAAGTTCAACCAGGGCTTCGACTGGCTGTCCGACCGCTACGGTACGCTGACCGCCAAGCTGGTTCACCGCTCGAGCCTGATGCTGATCATCTATGGCGGCCTGCTTGGGTTAACCGTGTGGCGGCTGGACGCGACCCCGACCGGCTTCATTCCCGATCAGGATCAGGGCTTCCTGATCGGCGTCATCCAGCTTCCGCCCGGCTCGTCGCTGGAGCGGACCGAGGAAGCGGTCGGGCGGATCCGAAAGGTCGTCTCGCAGAATCCGAAGGTGCTGGAGACCGCAGCCTTCGCCGGTCTCGACGGGTCGACGTTCAGCCCGGCTTCGAACAGTGGCATCATGTTCCTTCGTCTGGCAGAGCATGAAGAGCGGCGTGGCCAAGGTGAGACGGCGGCGGAACTGGCCGGCGCGATCACCGGTGCCGTCGCCGGCGCAGAGGAGAATGCGCAGGTCTTCTTCCTGTCACCGCCGCCGGTCCCCGGCCTTGGCAACGGCAGCGGCTTTGCGATGATGCTCCAGGACCGGAGCGGAGCGGGATATCAGGCGCTGCAAGGCGCGACATTTGCGATGATGGGGGCGGCCCAACAAAGGCCCGAGGTCGCCCAGGTCTTCTCGCTGTTCAATACCGGCAGCCCGCGCATCGAGGCCGACGTCGATCGCGACCGCGCCCAGCTGGTCGGCGTGCAGCCGGCCCAGGTCTACGCCGCGCTCGGCACCTATCTCGGCTCGACCTATGTCAACGACTTCAACCTCCTCGGCCGGACCTTCCGGGTGACGGCCCAGGCCGAGGCCGAGGCGCGCGACGACCTGGCCGATGTCGGTCGTCTGCAGGTCCGATCGGCGTCGGGCGAGATGGTGCCGCTCTCGGCGGTCGCCACCTTCCGCTATGGCAGCGGGCCGGTTCAGGTGACCCGCTACAATAATTACCCGGCGGCCGAGCTCCAGGGGCAGACCCCGCCCGGTATCGCCTCGGGGGACTCCCTCGGAGCGATGGAGGAGCTGGCGGCGAAGAACCTGCCGCCGGGCTTCAGCTTCGAATGGACCGGCCTCGCCTTCCAGCAGCAGGCGGCGGGCAATACCGCGCCGCTGGTGTTCGCGGTGGCGGTGCTATGCGTGTTCATGGTGCTCGCGGCGCAGTATGAATCGCTGACTCTGCCGCTCGCTGTGATCCTGATCGTGCCGATGTGCGTGCTGGCGGCAATGACCGGCATCAACCTGCGTGGGCTCGACAATAATATCCTGACCCAGATCGGCCTGATCGTGCTGATCGCGCTGGCCGCCAAAAACGCTATCCTAATCGTCGAGTTCGCGCGGCAGGCGGAGGACGATCTGGGCATGAACAAGTTCGACGCCGCCGTGCATGCCGCCAAGTCGCGCCTGCGGCCGATCCTGATGACCAGCTTCGCGTTCATCTTCGGCGTGATCCCGCTGGCGATTGCGGTCGGTCCGGGCGCCGAAATGCGCCAGGCGATGGGGACGGCGGTCGCGTTCGGCATGGTCGGCGTCACGCTGTTCGGGCTGATCTTCACGCCCGTCTTCTATGTCGTCTGCCGCGGACTCGACCGGTTCATGCCCAAGGCGATGCAGCACAGCACGCTTCACGCCCAGCACGGCCATGCGGAGCCCGCCGAATGAGACGGCTGTTCACAACCGCTGCCGCCCTGGCTTTGGCTGGGTGCATGATGGGGCCGAACTATCGGTCACCAATGCCTGACGCTCCGGCGCAGGCGCCATTCCTCAGTGGGCAATCGCCGGCCTTCAGCGGGGAGCAGCCGCCTGGACGGTGGTGGAGCCTGTTCGCCGATCCGGTTCTCGATCGGCTGGTCGAGCAAGCGCTTACCGAGAACACGGACTTGCGCGTTGCCGCTGCCAACCTTTCCCGCGCCCGCGCCGTTCTGCGCGAAACGCGATCCGGGCTGTTCCCGAGCGCGTCCGCATCGGCCAGCGCCACCTACAGCCGGCAGTCTGGCGACCAGCTTGGGTTTCCCGGCGGGGCGACCGAAGGGTGGAGCTATGACGTCGGCATCGACGCCAGCTACCAGATCGACCTGTTCGGGCGGATTCGCCGTGCGATCCAGGCGAGGCGTGCGGAGGTCGGCGCCGCCCAGGCCGCGTTCGACCTCAGCCGCATCACCGTCGCGGCGGAAACGACGCGCGCTTATGCCGACGCCTGCAGCGCCGGCCGTCAGCTCGCCGTCGCCCGCGAGACCTTGCGCATCCAGGAGCAAACATTCGATCTGACCCGGCGCCTGTTCGAGGGCGGACGGGCGACCGCGCTGGAAACCGGTCAGGCAGGCGCTCTACTTGAGCAGGTGCGAGCGACGGTACCGACGCTGGAGGCACAGCGGCAGACGGCTCTGTTCCGTCTGTCGGTCCTGACCGGCCGCCCACCGGCGGAGTTCCCGCGCGAGGTCGCCAATTGCGAAACGCCGCCGACGCTTGCACGGCCGGTTCCGGTCGGCGACGGTGCGGCCTTGCTCAGCCGCCGCCCGGATGTTCGCCAGGCAGAGCGGGAGCTGGCCGCCGCGTCGGCCCGGGTCGGCGTGGCCGTTGTCAGCCTCTACCCGAGCATTACGCTGGGCGGTTCCGCCGGCAGCTCGGCCACGTCGCTGGGGGGACTCGGGTCGGGCGATTCCTTCCGGTTCAGCCTGGGGCCGCTGATCAGCTGGGAGTTCACCAACCTGTTTGTCGGACGCGCCAGGATCAGGCAGGCCGAGGCGAATGCCGAGGGCGCGCTGGCCAATTTCGAAGGCACCTGGCTTAGGGCACTGCAGGAAACGGAAAGCGCGTTGACCCGGTATGCCCGCGAGCTCGATCGGCGGGAGTCGCTGCGTCGAGGGCGGACACACGCCGCCGACGCGGCGCGCATCGCGAGACTGCGCTATCAGGCAGGGCGGGATTCGTTCCAGATCGTGCTCGACGCGGAACGCTCGCTCGCCAATACCGATGCCGCATTGGCGCAGTCGGAAGCGCAACTATCGGACCAGCTCGTCTCCCTGTTTCTCGCCCTGGGTGGCGGCTGGCAGGATGCGCCGGCGCCGGTCGTCCGATCGCTGACTAGCTCACCGTCGCGATAACCAGCGAGACATTGTCGGGCGCGCCCCGCGACAATACTAAATCGATTAGCCGATCGGCGGATTCCTCGGTGCTGCCGGTGGTAAGCTCGGCCAGCAATTCCTCATCCCTGACAAGTCGTGTCAGGCCGTCGCTGGCCAGCAGGAATTGGTCGCCCGGCTGCGTGTCGCCGCCGATTGTGTCAACTTCCAGCTGCTCGGCGGCGCCGACCGCGCGGGTGACAATGTTGGCATTGGGATGGTCCTCCATCCCGCTGGGGTCGAGCATTCCGGCATCGACCAGCTTCTGCACCAGGCTGTGGTCACGCGTCAGCTGCTCGATCCGGCCGCCCCTCACCCGATAAGCGCGACTGTCCCCCGCCCAAAAGCAGCGAAACTGGCCGTCGGCCACTGCCAGGCCGACGACGGTGCTGCCGATGGTTCGCTCGGAGCTCCCGGCGAGGGCGATCAATTCCTGGTTGACCCTCTTGAGGGCGTCGCACGCGCGACCCAGCAGCTCGTCCAGGCTGTAAACGATCGGCAGCGTCTGAAGCGCCTCGGCCACCTTGCCGCTGGCGACGTCGCCGGCCTCGTGCCCGCCCATGCCGTCCGCGACCGCCGCCAGTCCACGTTCGGCGCGGACCAGCACCGAATCCTCATTCACCTTGCGGCGAAGCCCGACATGGGTTCGGCTGACGAAATCTATGGCCACCAGCTTACCCCCACGATCCCTATCGAAAGGCAGAGACTAGCAATCCTTGGGCCTTCATGCGATTTACTTTTTCTTCAACAGCGGGTTCGTCGGATGGAGTCGGCAGTGAGCAAGCCGTACAGCAACAAGGCCTTGCCGCCTGGAACGGTGCTCCGCGAATGGCGCCTCGAGGATGTTCTTGGCGTCGGGGGCTTTGGCATCGTTTACAAGGGTCGCGGCATTTACTTCGGCGAACTTGTTGCGATCAAAGAATATTTCCCAAGCTCCATCGCCGAGCGCGACGCCGAGGCGACGGTCGTCCCAATCGGCTCCGACGTCGAGGAAGTGCACGCGCTCGGTCTCAAGAAGTTCGTCGAGGAAGCGAAGCTTCTGTGGAACCTGTCGACACCGACACGGCACCCCAACATCGTCAGCGTCCGCAGCCTGTTCGAGATTCACGGCACCGCCTACATGGTGATGGATTTCGAGGACGGCGTCTCCCTGTCGAAGCTGCTCCGGGAAGGCCGGCGGTTCAACGAACGCAGCCTGTGGAACATCATCAAACCGATCGCGGAAGGGCTCGATAGCGCGCATCGCGTCGGCGTCCTTCATCGCGACATCAAGCCGCCCAACATCCTGATCACCGACGACAATCGGCCGGTGCTGATCGATTTCGGATCGGCCCGGTTCGAAGCGGCGGAGGCGACTAGCACGTCGGTCACCTTCCACACGCCGCCCTACGCGGCGGTCGAGCAATATGTGAAGACTTACCCGCAGGGCCCGTGGACCGACATCTATGCGCTTGCTGTAGTGCTCTACGAATGCGTGACGGGCGAAAAGCCGCCGGAGGTGCTCGAACGCCTTCATGGCGGTCTCGGCTCGCCACTGGCCGAAGGCCATTGGCCGGGCTTCGGCAAGCGCTTCCTTCAGGCGATCGACGCCGGGATGACGATCAAGCCGTCGGAGCGTCCGCAATCCATTCGGGAATGGCTCGCGCTGTTCGGCAAGAAGAGCTCCGAGCCGGTCGTCGGCGAGGACGAACCAACCCGTTTCTTTGCCCATGAAGTAAGCTCGGACGAAATTGCGCCGGTGCCGCCGCCAGCGCCGGGATTCGACCAGGTTCAAATCGACACCGGCGTTCCGGCCGATCCGAGCGAGGTGCAGTTCAAGCTGGCCGGCGAAGAGACCGGTGCTTCCAAGAAAAAGAAGAAGACGGACGCCGGCGCGGCCGCTGCTGCGGCGGCAGCGCTTGCCGCCGAAGCCGAGATCGCCGAGCCCGAAGAAATTGTCCGGGGCAAGGTCGAACCCGAAGCGAAGCCCGAGCCTGTCGTGCCAGAGCCCGTGGCTGTTCCGAACAGGCTTGACCGGTCCCAGGCAGCCCAGGCCAAGGATTCATCCGCGCCATGGTACAAGGACAAACGTAAGGCCGCGCTGGCCGGCGGTGGCGCGCTCGTTCTGCTGGCTGCGGTGGCGGGCGGATCCTACATGCTTGGCACCGGCCAGGATGAAGCGGCCCCGCTCGAGATCCCCGACCTCAATACCACCGATTCCGCTACGGTTCCGATCGAGGGTTTGGGGCAGCTTGCGGCCGCCGAACGCACGCTCGCCGATCAGGCCCGCACCGCCGGTGCTCCGGCCAATGCGGTCAACGACCTGGTTGCGGCGGGGGATCAGCTCGACAAGCAGCTCGTTGCCCTACAGCCGCTCGCCGACGACCCGGCGCAGGCCGCGACCGCGGCGACGCGCGTCGAGGAAATGAAGCGGACCGCGACCGCCGCCAATGTCGCCTTTGCCGCCGCGCTGCTGCGCGACGCCGATGCCCGCGCTCAGTCGATTCCGGCGAGGGATCGAACGGCGGCGCTGAACGCCGCGCTGACCGATCTGCGTACGTCCGTGGAGGCGTCGGCGGCCATGACCGATCCGGTCCAGTCGCTTGGCGCAGCGCGCGAGGCGCTGGCCAAGTCGCAAGGCTTCGGCGCGGCGCTGTCCGAAGCCTATCGCGCTCTGGCCGCAAAAGGGCGGGCGGCCGAAAAGCTGCCGAAAGCTCCGACGGTTAGTGTCGCCCCGACCGCGACGACCGCGACCACCGCGCCGACGCCGGCGCCGGTCGCAGCCGCCCCGAGCAGCAGCGGAAGCGCAACCGCGTCGGCTTCGAAGCGGTCGCAGCTGAGCTCGATCGTGAGCAGCGGGCGAAGCATGGCCAAGGACGTCATCCGCATGGGCAGCGGCGGGAGCGCGACGCAGAAGGCCAATGCGCAGCTGGCGAAGAACTACGACAAATATCTTGCCAACGTCGCCGATTCCGCGCGCGGGGCCAGCACCGACCGCGAGTATGACGAGCTGATCAAGAAGGCCAACCAGACCAAGGCCTATATCGTCTTCCTCCACCGGCAGTCCTCACAGGAGAACTGATCCCCGGCCGGCGCGCGGGCGCCTGGTCAGGAGGAGCCAGCGAGCCGGGCTTCGGGAGTAACCGGCCCGGCGTGGATATCGTCTGGCGCGCCTGGCTGGTCCATCACCGAACGCTTGCGAACTTCATGTTCGAACGAGACGTTGCCGACCCGCAGGATCGATCCAACCTCCAGCGTCTCGCTGCGCATGATCCGCTTGTTGTCGATGTATGTGCCGTTGGTCGAATTGAGGTCGGTGACGCGGACTGTGTCGCCCGATAACTCGACCAGGCAATGCGCTCGTGACACCCCCATGCCCGGCACGATGATATCGGCCGGCGGCGTACGGCCGATCCTGAGGCCCGCCGGCGTGACCGTGAAGCGCGTCACCTGCTCCTCGCCGTCGAGGCGCTGAAGGCTGTGGACCATCGCGCCTTCCTGCATCCGATATTCGTCGGACCGCTTCAGAAACTCGGCCTGCTCTTCCTCTTGCGGTGTCGGCCGCGAAAGCTCGGAGCTTCTGGCTTTGCTGAGCCGTTCGAGCGCCGCGATCAGCTCGTCGCGATTGTCGGACGCGGGTTCGGCGCTGGCCGGCGCGGGAACGGCAACGAGCTTTGGCGCCTTCGCCGACTGCGGCGGGGCCGGCTGGACCGCAGGCTCGCCGTCACCAACCAGGCGGCGCAGATCGTCGATAAGCGTTTCCCAGCGGCTGTCGGCCTCGTCGCCGGTCCAGTCCGCAAGGTCGGCGGCGTGGGTCAATTCGAAGATGATCGGCAGGTTGCAGGCTTCGATGATGACCGGGACCAGCTTGTTGAAGCGGTCGGCCAGCGTGGCTTCGGCCCGGACCCAGCGCGACGCAACGGACCGCGGAGACCACAGCACGACCACCGCCTTGGCCGCTCGCAACTCCTTCTCGATCACCTCGTCGAAGGTTTCGCCGGAGCGCAGTGCAGCATCCCACCAAACATTGAAGCCCGCGCGAGTGAAGCAGGCCGCGAAGTGACGCGCGGCGGACCGGTCTTCCCTGCTGTAGGAGATGAAAATATCAGGCCCGGACACACATTTCCCCTAGTTCGAACCGGCGTTCAGGACAGCCTCTACCGCCTTCTCGATCCATCCGCTCCTGCGCTTAGGGCGTGACTCGCCTCAGATCGAATCGAACCCCGCACGACTAATTGTCTGTTAACCAGGGTTAAAAGTCGAGACCCGAATAGGCCTGGGCCGACCGGGCGACCCAGGATGAGACAAGTGCGCGCTTCTAGTCTTGCGCGGTCGCCAGCCGGTAGAGGGTGCGCACACCATAATTTTTGGCTAGATCCATCTTCCCCACATACTCGAAATGATAGTCGTTGCGGCCGGCCTCGATCATCGCCGCGAACGGCTGGGTGGTATAGATCGCGCCGACCGGAACCCGGGGCTCGATCCGCGCCGCGACGGTGACCTCGGTGCCGTAGAAGGTCCGACCGCCCTTCACCGCGTCATAGTGATCGAAAATCGGTCCGTGGTGAAGGCTGATGCGCATCCCGCCCTCCACCGGGAGGCCGATGGATTGCAGCAGCTGCGGGGTCAGTTCCGACTGGACTTCCATCGCAATTTGCGCCGCCTGCGACGGCGACGTGATCACGGCGAAAACCGCGTCGCCCCAGCTGTTGCGGCTCAGCACCGCATCGCCGTGGCGGTCGAGCACTTCGGCGAAACGACCCATCACCACTTGCAGGAACTGCGACAGTCGATCCTCGTCCAGCCGGGAAAAACCGGCGAAATCGGCGAACAGCATCGAACGCAGCGCCCAGTTGGCCTTGTGATGCACGTCCGGCGAAGAGGCCGACGCCAGGGGAGGCCGTTCCCGTGGTACCGGAACGATCCGCGTAACGCCGCCCTGCTCCTCCCACAACGCCACGTCCGCGGCGGTTCCGGCAATGCCGCTCGAGGTGACCCCGTCCCAAACGGCCAGCTGGAAAATTTCGGCCTGCATGACATTGGCTCGAAGCTGGGTGAGGCCCATCACCAGCTTCGAGCAATAGGCAAACTGCTGGTCATCATTGATGCACCGCATCTGCGTCGCGAAGATGACCTCGGATGCGGCGCTGCGAACTTTCTTGTATCGTTCCAGCCACTCCGGGCCGCCCACCGCAACCGAAGTCCGCAGGAAATCCTCTTCCGCAAACGGCAGGACCACATGCAGCTCGCCGCCCCGATCGAGCACTGCTTCGGCGATCAATATGTCGGCGCCGCAGGCGAGCGGACCATAGGCGATCAGCACATCGGCTTCATCGAGGACGGAGCGGATTTCCGCGGCGATTGCCTCTTCCGCCTCCCAGCCCGCCTTGAACATATGGCCGCAGAAATGAATAACGGGCGTCGGCTGGATCGATTTTAGCAGCGCGCTGCGCACTTCGTCCGGCATCGACAGCTGGCTCGCGATAAGCGCCACTTGCCGGGCGGTTGAGGCGATCATGCCAGGCGACGCATCGGCGCGCCGCCGGGCTTCGGCGTAGAGCGCCGTCGCCCGCTCGATCTCGCCTCGAACCAGCATCGCTTCGGCGGCCGAGGCGGCGGCATAATAATCTCGCGGCTCGGCAATGTCCGGCCGGCGTCCAATCTCTTCTGCCAGCTCGCTTGCCTCGCGGACGTCGCCGGCGAGGAGCGAGGTGGTGGCGGCGTTGATCCCCGAAAAATAGCCGTCCGAGATTTCATAGGCGCGCCGATAGGCGTTGCTCGACTGGCGGAAGAGGTCGATCCGCTCGGCACCGCTGGCGCGGACGGCGAGGTCCTTCAGCAGGCGGCCACGGAGGGCAATCGCATCCTCGGTGCCAAGCTCCTCGACGCGGTTTCGTTTATAAAGCCGCAGCGCCGCATGGGGTTCGCCCAGCCGCGCCATTGCCAGCGCCTGAAGATATCGCACCTCCGGATCTTCTGGCAGCGTTTCGATGGCCTCGCGGGTGCGCTCATACAGCGCGAACATATCGCCGCTTTTCAGGGCTTCCTGAAACTGGCGATGAAATTTGCGGTCGAGCGGCTCCATGGCTGCGGGGTATCATTCATCCCGGTCAAAGTCTCCAATCGGCGCCAACTTCTATCCGGCCGGTTTGCCGCTATAGAAGCGCCGCGACACGCGTCATGAAGCATCAGGGCCTACAGCAGATCTTCGAGGAGAACCGGGAGCAACTGCTCCGCTACCTTCGTGCGCATGGCGCGGGCGAGGCAGCTGAGGATTTGCTTCAGGAGTTGTGGATCAAGGCGACGGCGACCGTTTCCGGGCCGATCGCGGCTCCCCGAAATTACCTTTTCCGGGCGGCGACCAACTTGATGATCGACCGCCGCCGGTCGGAGGCCCAGGCCCAGCGCCGGGAGATCGAATGGTCCGGCCTCGCCGATCGTCTGCCCGGCTCGGCGGCCAATGACCCGGGTCCGGAACGGGAGCTGGATGGACGACGCCGGCTTGCAGTTGTCGAGGCGGAGCTGGCCAAGGTTCCGCCCCGGGCGCTGTCGATCTTCCGCAAACATCGGATCGAAGGAATGACCCAGCGCGAAATCGCCGGCGCGATGGGGCTCAGCGCCAGCACGATCGAGAGCGACTTGCGCATCGTCTACCGCCTCCTCGACGAGCTGAAAGGGCGGCTCGATGAGGAATAGCCCGCTCGATTCCGTCATGAGGAGCATGAGGTGGCAATGACGCATGACTCCCGCGAAGCGGCACTGGACTGGCTGGTCCGGACCAATGACCCGGAGTTCGACCGCTGGGATGAATTCACGGCCTGGCTGGAAGCCAGCCCGGCCAATGCCGACGCCTATCATGCGCTGGTCGACAGCGAAGCCGAGCTGTTGCCGCTGGTCGAAGCGCTTCCGGCGCCCGTGCGGCCGGAACGGAAGCCCGAGCGTCGCCGCTTCGCGATGGTCGCCGGCGTCGCCTTTCTCGCCGCTGCGACCGCGGTAACGCTTGCGCCACGGATGATGCCGGTCGATTACTCCACCGCGCCCGGCGAGGTGCGCGTCGTTTCACTCGGCGGGCAGGACCAGCTTGTCATGAACGGCGACACAAAGCTGCAACTCGCCGGCTGGGACCGCCGAAGCGTTCGCCTGGATCAAGGCCAGCTTTTGCTAAGGCTGCACAATCCCGATGGGGACACGATCAAGGTGACCAGCGGCGACCTGGAGCTGGTCGACGTCGGAACCGTGTTCGAAGTGTCGCGCGAAGGACGCGAAACGCGGGTGTTGGTCAGCGAGGGCGCGGTGGTCGCCGACCCGGATGGCGCAAGGCTCCAGCTGGCGGCCGGGCAGCGCCTCGACACCGAGGATGGGGCCACGGTGCTGCAAGCCAGCCAGGCTGATATGTCGTCGGTCGGATCCTTCCAGCGCGGGCAGCTGAGCTATCTCGACGAGCCGCTCGACCATGTGGTGGCCGATCTCCGCCGGTCGACCGGTATCGACATTTCGGCGAGTGACGCTATCAGCGCTCGCCGTTTCACTGGCACCCTGTCGGTTGCCGAGGTCAAACGCGACCCAACCTCGCTCGAAGCCCTGCTGGGCGTTTCGATGGAGCGGACTGGTCGGGGCTGGAGATTGGGAGGAAAGGTGTAGCCGATTAGGACGCTGTTCGCTGGCGCGTCGTTTGCCGCGCTCCTGACCCTCGCCGTTCCCGGCCACGCAGCTTCCAGACCGATCGATGTCCCTGCCGGGACGGTCGGACAGGCGGCGTTCGCCATCGGCAGGCAGGCCGGAATCAGCATTTCCATTCCCGATCGCAGCCTGATCAATCGCCCGGCGCCGGCTATCCGGGGCACGATGGAGGGCGTCGATGCCCTCGCCCGCCTCGCCAAAAGCTCCGGCCTCCAAGTCCGGAAAGTGGGAGCCAACAGCTATGTGTTGGCGGCGGCGCCACCGCCCAAGACAACGAAGCCCAAGACCAGGCCGGCGGCGATGCGCGCCGCAGCGCCGGTGGTGCAGCCCCCGCCGGAGCCGGAGCCCGAGGATATCGTCGTCACCGCCAGCAAGCGCGACACGCTATCCCGGCGCTTCCCCGGACAGTGGACCCGCCTCGACGGCGCGGACTTTACGCCGCTCGGAGTCGCGGGATCCGAGGCGATCGAGACCCGCTCGGTCGGCTTTTCCTCGACCCATCTCGGCGCCGGCCGCAACAAGCTGTTCATCCGCGGCATTGCCGATTCCAGTTTCAGCGGCCCAACCCAGTCGCCGGTCGGCCAATATTTCGGCGACACGCGCACCGGCTACAGCGGCCCCGACCCCGACCTCAAACTGGTCGACATGCAGTCGGTCGAGATTCTCGAGGGCCCACAGGGGACGCTGTATGGATCGGGCGCGCTCGGCGGCATTGTGCTGCTGAAGCCGAATACGCCTATCCTGGAACAGCTGTCGGGCGTGGCGACGATCGGCGGATCGGTGACCTGGCATGGCGACCTGGGTTATGACGCGAGCGCGGTGATCAACGCCCCGCTCGCCCGTAGCGTCGCGCTACGGGGCGTTGCTTACCACGCGCGCGAGGGCGGCTATATCGACAATCTTGCCACTAGCGAAAAGGACATCAACGACATCCGCGTCAGCGGTGGCCGAGCCACGCTAACCGCCGAGCTTGCCCCCGACTGGTTCGTCGACCTGTCCGGCGTCGCCCAGCGGATCAAGGGCGAAGACAGCCAATATGCCGACGACAAGGGCTCTGGCCTCACTCGCGACAGCCTGGTCGACCAGCCCTTCTCATCGGAATTTTCCCTGGCCAGCCTGGTCATCCGCAAGGACGGCGGCACGATCCGCTTTCGGTCCACCACCGGCGTGAGCTGGCAGGACGTCGATGAATCCTTCGATGCCTCGATGAACCTCAGCGCCCCACCCGGCGGACCGAACATCAGCTTTCCCGGGCTCCCCGTCGCGGCCGAGGCCAATCTGGTCCGCAGGCTCGATCAGCACAGCCGGGCAAGGGCGCTCAGCAACGAAACACGCGTCTGGCGACCGATGGCCGACGGCTACAGCTGGCTGATCGGTTTCAGCTCGATCGCGCATCGTTATGAAGTTTCGCGCGACCTCATGGTCCAGGATCAAAGGGTCGACCTCGGAGGCATCGAAAACCGGGTCCGCGAGACGACCATTTACGGCGAGGTGGGCGCCGAGTTGACTCCGGCGATCGAGGCCAGCGTCGGTGCGCGCTACACCGTGTCGAAACTGTCCGGCGCGGGCGAGCATTTGACGCCGCTCGCCTGGACCAAGCTGGACGCGGTCGATCCCAAGCGGACCGAGCGGCGGTTCCTGCCTTCCGCCGCCATGCTCGCCCGGCCAATCGATGGCTTGTCGCTCTATGCGCGCTACCAGCAGGGTTTCCGTCCCGGCGGCCTGTCGATCGCGGCGGACACGGTGCGTCTTTACCGCAACGACCGGTTGGGAACGGCCGAGCTGGGCTTCCGCTACGGACAGCCCGGACGGGACCGCCTCGACCTGCAGGGTAGCGCGACCCTAAGCCGCTGGAAGGACATCCAGGCTGACTTCCTCGACCCGTCCGGCCTGCCGGTCACCGACAATATCGGCAACGGCCGCGTTTGGACCTTCACGGTCAACGGCGGAGTCAGGCTTACTCCGGAATTCCGCGTCGAAGCCGGCCTCGCCTGGAATGACGGCAAGATCACCAAGCCGACCGACCTCTTTCGGATCCTCGTCATGGAAGGCGACACGGGGTCGATGGAGATTCCGAACATTGCGCGCGTGGTGGCCCGTGGTGCAGTCGAATGGGAGCGCGACCTGGGCGGTGACTGGACGCTGGAGACCAACGCCTATGCAAGATGGGTGGGCCGGTCCCGGCTCGGCGTCGGCCAGCATCTGGGCGAGGAGCAGGGTCAGTATCTCGATTCCGGCCTGATTGTCCGGGCGTCGGACAGCCGCCGGGCAGTATCGCTGACCGTCACCAACCTGACCGACGAAGTCGGCAACCGCTTCGCCTTCGGAGCGCCGATCGCGACCGGCGCCGATCAGCTCACACCGCTCCGCCCGCGGACCATTCGCCTCGGCTTCGAACAGGCCTTCTAGAATTTTTCCAAGGCAAGGCGCGACGGTATCCGTCTGATCGACTGACCGCCGCCGCCGCCGGCGGCTGCGCGCTCAGTTGAACAAAGCGGGGATTTGAATGCGTCATTATTTGCTTGCCTCGACCTGCCTCGTCGCGCTGGCCGTTCCTGCGGCAGCGGAAACCACCATCTCGACCACCGTCAACGGTCCAGTTCGCACCTCGACGGTCAAGACCGGCGGACTGCCCGACGATATTCTGATCAATTCGACGGGCATAGTGAACGGCACCGCCGGCGGCGGCGTCATCATCGACAGCAATCACAAGCTTAACAACCAGGGCGCGATCCAGATCGGCGGCATCAATAACGTCGCCGGCGTCGATGTGGTCGCCGGCGTCAGCAGCGGCATCACGCTGTCAGGCAAGATCACCGTCGACGAATCCTTCACACCGACCGACGCCGACAACGACGGCGATTTGGACGGCCCGTTCGCAACCGGCAGCAACCGCTTCGGCATCCGCACCAACGGGGCGATGACCGGCAATATCCTGATCGGAAGCACGGGCGCCATCACGGTCGAGGGCAATGACAGTTTCGGCATCCGCCTGGGCGGCCCGCTGACCGGCAGCTTTAGTACCGATGGAAAGATCAACGTGCTGGGCTCGAATACGGTCGGGACCCAGCTGGCCGACGTTTCCGGCAATGTCCGGCTCGCGGGCGAGATCACTGCCCAGGGTCAGAACGCCATCGCCGTTCGCTCGACCGGCAATGTCGGCGGGGCGATGACCCTTCAGGGCAAGATCGCCGCATCCGGCTATCGCTATACCACGGCGCCGACCGATCCCAGCAAGCTTGACGCCGACGACCTGCTGCAGGGCGGACCAGCCGTCTCGATCGAGGGCAGTGTCGCCAAGGGGATCATCGTCGCGGTCCCACCCAAGGACAACAGCACGACCGACAATGACGAGGATGATGACGGCATCGAGGACAGCAAGGAGGGCGCCGGCCAAATCTTGTCCTACGGCTCCGCCGCGGCGCTGCGGATCGGATCGGCTGGCGCCATCACCGTTGGTGCGACGGAAGGAACCGGTACTGGCTTCGGCCTAATCATCGACGGCTCGGTCAGCGGCAGCGGCGTCTACACCGGCGTCGACGGCAACGGTTTGCAGATTGGTGGCCTCGGCGGGACCGTCAACATCGCCAACGGCATCGGCGTGACAGGTACCGTCTCGGCGCAGTCGCTCGACCGGGCCGCTACTGCGGTACGCCTGGGCGCAGGTGCCACAACCCCTGAGCTGCGCAATGCCGGCAAGATCACCGCGGTCAGCGGCAATGCCGACCAATCGCTCGCCACCGCGATCGATATCGGCGCTGGCGCCAACCTTCCGGTCCTTCGCAACAGCGGCGAGATCAAGGCCACGACCGGTGAAAAGGGCACCGCGGTGGCGATCATCGACCGGTCAGGAACGCTGAACCTGATCGAGAACAGCGGCACCATCGCCGGCTCGGGCGCCGCGGCCACCTCCAGCCGCAACGTCGCCATCGACCTCAGCGCGAACGCGACCGGCGCGACCATCAAACAGACGGTGGTCGCCGCCAACTTCCCCGCGCCGAGCATCACCGGCGATATCAAGTTCGGCACCGGCAGCGACACGCTCGACATCGCAGACGGCAAGCTGGCCGGGAACGTCAGCTTTGGCACCGGCGCCAACAAGTTCCTGCTGTCGGGCGACGCTATCGCCAACGGCAAGCTGACCTTCGGCGGCGGCAACGACGTGGTTACCACCAGCGGCACGTCGGTGTTCAACGGCACAGTGGACTTTGGCGGTGGCGCCGACGTCCTGACCATCGGCGGTACGTCGTTCAGCGGCGAACTGCTCAACTCGTCCGGCCTCGCGGTCTCGGTCAACAAGGGCACGTTCGGCGTCGTCAAGACAGCCAACATCGCCTCGCTCAATGTGACGGAGGGCGGCACGCTGGCGGTCACGCTCGACAAAACCGCCGGCCAGTCGAGCCTTCTCAACGTCAGCGGCACCGCCAGTTTCGCGGCCAACTCCAAGCTGCAGCTCAATGTCGCCAACGTCGCGCAGGCCGAAGGCCACTTCATCGTGATCAACGCCGGCACGCTCACCGGCGGAAGCAATCTGACGACCAACACCGACTTCCTTCCGTTCCTGTACAAGGGATCGCTGTCGGTGAGCGGCAATCAGGTCGCGGTCGATATCACCCGCAAGTCGGCGACTGATCTTGGCCTCAACCGGTCGGAAAGCGCCGCCTATGCCGCGATCTACGAGGCGATCGGCACCGACGAGGATATCGGCGGATCCTTCCTCGGCATTCGCGGCCAGGAGGAATTCATCGGTACGCTGCGCCAGATGCTCCCGGACCATGCCGGTGGAACGTTCGAGGCGGTGACCATGGGCGACCGCACCGCCGCTCGCGCGCTGATCGACCCGGCCGCGCCCTACAAGGACGAGGGCGGCCTGTCCGTCGCCTTCAACCAGATCGCCTGGGGCTCTTCCAAGAGCGTCGGCAACACCGCCGGCTACGAGATCGGCGGCTGGGGCGCCACCGGCGGCGCGGAAATCGCAACCGGGTTCGGACGCTTCGGAGTCACGCTCGGCTATTTGTGGGGCAAGGACGACGACAAGGCGACCGATAACACGGTCAACGCCAACCAGTATTCGATCGCGGCGCATTGGCGCCTTCAAAAGGGCGGCCTGCAGGTTGTCGCCCGCGGCAGCTATTCGTTCATCAGCTTCAAGGGAAAGCGCTTCTTTGAATCCGACGCCGGCGAGGAAACGGTCGAGCGCACCATCAAGGCCAACTGGGACGGTTCGCTCTTCTCCGCCTCATTGAACGCCAGCCATGAGCTGTGGGCCGGATCCTTCTACATCCGTCCGACAGCCGGCGTGGAATATTACCGGCTGAGCGAGGACGGCTATGAAGAAAAGGGCGGCGGAAGCGCGCTCGACCTGATCGTCGACGAGCGTGAGAGCGATGAGGTCGCGGTCAACGCGCTGCTGGCCGCCGGCTTCGAAACCGGCGGGCGCCGCGATGAAGGCTATTTCCGCCTGGAAGCAGAGGCCGGCCGCCGTCAGATCGTCGGCGGCTCGCTGGGCAAGACCAGCGCTCACTTTGAGGATGGCGATACGTTCGAACTGGATCCGGAAGATCGGCAGAGCGGCTGGGTCGGACGAATCCGCGGCATCGGCGGCAGTGCCGGTTTCCGCATCGCCGGCGAAGTCGGCGCCGAGGAACGTGAAGACAAGGTCGGACTGTCAGCTCGGGCAAGCCTCGTCCTAGGCTTGTAACGCCCGAGGGCCGCCGCTCCGCTTTGACACCCCCTAATCCCGGGCGGGGCGGCGGCCAACTCGATCAGAAGTTGAAGGTCGGGGCGCCGAGGTACGACCAGACGCACTTACCGTCGACCGGTAACCCGTCTAAATCGACCAAATGCGGGACCGGCCAGACGTTGCGATCATGTTGTTCGACCTCACCGTTTCGGGGGTTTCCCGGAACGCAGTTCGGGTTGCCAACGCGGCGCAGGCGGCCGGCCTCAAGATAGAAGTGTGGCTGGCCCAGGCTCGCGGCGAACTTCGCGACGAACTCGACCCCGATATCGCCCAGCGCGCTCTGGGAGCGGAGCTGGCTGCGGGCTATACGCGACGGGAGCGCAAATTGGCGAGCAAGGCTTTGGCCGGTTCGCTGGCATCGCTTTATGCCGAGCGGCGCCCTCTGGTGGCGCTATCGGCCGGCAATCACTTCCACGATCTGGCCGTCGCCGCCCGCCGCCTTGTCACTGAAAGGGAAATGCGGCTGATCGGCCGGGTCAGCAATGCGGCCCCCAACGCCAACCGATCGCTCAACCCGTTCAAGCTGATGATGAAGCGGCGCAAGGCGGCCGCGCGCTACGCCGCCATGGACCGGATCGTCGCCGTCTCCGGCGAAATCCGCGACGAGCTCGTCGCTGAGTTGAAGGTTCCCTCAACCAAGGTTTCTATCATAAGGAACGGCATCGACCTCGCCTTCGTCGAGCGACAAAGCGCAGACGTGGCGGAATGGCCCTGGCGCGACAACGCGCCGGTTCTGCTCGGCGTAGGCAGGTTGGTTCCACAGAAGAATTTCGAGCTGCTGATCGAGGCGTTCGCACTTGCCTGCCGCCAAAGGCCGCTGCGACTGGCCATTCTGGGTGACGGCCCTGAGGGCGCTCGCGAGGCCTTGCTCGATCGCGCGCGATCCCTCGGCGTGGCGGATGATGTGTGGCTGCCAGGCCATGTCGCCAATCCCTATCCTTATTATCGGAGAGCGGGCCTGTTCGTCCTGTCATCGCGATGGGAGGGAATGAGCAACGCGCTGCTTGAGGCGATGGCCTGCGGCTGTCCGGTCGTTGCCGCCAAGTCGGCCGCCGGTTCGGCGGAAATCCTGGATCGCGGCAAATATGGGCAGCTTGCGGAAACGACAGCGCCAGCGCTCGCCGACGCTATCCTCGCGACGTTGGACGAAAGGATCCCCGCGGAGCAGCTGATCGCGCGGGCGAGGGAATTCGATCTGACAAGATCACTCGAAAATTACGTCACGTTGTTTCGTGACGAGATCGCCAAAGGCCAAACCCGCGCATGACATTTCGTCAGCGCCTCCTCGGCCTGGTCGGCAGGGAATATATTCCACTTGCCGCCACCACCACCGCATGGGTCGTAGCAGCTGCCCATTACGGTACGGCAGACGCCGCCCGATTGTTCGGCGCGACGGTGCTGGTCCCCGGCGTGAGGGCACTGACCGCGCTGGATGTCGGTCCGTCGCTCATCCGGCGCCTGAGAGCGCCGACCGAAGTTTATCGGCATGCCGCGCGGCTGGTGATGCGGCTGCAGGGGCTGTCCTTCCTCTCGGCAGCGGTGTTTCTCGCCCTCGCCGTGCTGCTGCTCGATATCACCGGCCATCGCGAGGCTGCGCTGTTTACCATCCTGGTCGGGATCGGATTGCCGTCGCGCTATCTGTCGACGGCCGGAGTGGGGCGGCGGCGGAACGAGGTGTACAAATCCTCGCTGGCATTGTCGGGTCTGGCGATGGTCGGATTGGCGGCGGCCGCGGACCTGCCGGCCTATGCGGTGGCGCTGGCCTGGGGCCTGAGGGAATGGGTCGCGCTGGCGGTTGTTCTACTCCCCTGGCGCCAGCCGAGCATGGCAGAAACGCCGCCGCTGGCGCACCGACTGTCATGGCGGGAGCTGGCATCGGTCACGGCGGCTCGCAGCAAACGACGGCTGTCGCATCAACTCGGCAAGCGCTTCCTCAGCATGTTCCTCGGCCCCTTCGGCTCGATCATCGCCCGGACGGCCCGTGATTTCGGGGCGGACAAGCGGGTCAGCCGGTACATCCCGCATTCCTTCATAGGCATGCTTGCGGCCGCCGCGGGGGCACTAGCCGCCGGGTTGACGATGATCGCCATCTCGACGGAGCCTGCGGCATTTGTCGCCGGTGCCTCACTGCTGCGGATCGGCGCGGTTGCGGGCAGCCTGGTGATATGGTGGCGTTGGAGCTCGGCCAGCCCCGAGGATCTGGACGATCTTGATGACGAATAAGACCGTCTATTGGCACGCCGACAGCCATGATCCGGCACTGGCGAGCATTCGCCTTCGCATGCTCCTGCCGATGGAGGCGCTGCGGGAGCTGGGGTATGACGTCCGCCCGCTGACCGGAGCGCTTCCGGCTGACGCGAGCCTCGTCATCTTCTCGAAATCCCTGTCGGCGGATGCGCTGGTCATTGCCGAACAGGCGGCCGCGCGCGGCCAGCCGATCGTCTACGATATTTGCGACAACGTCTTCGAGAAGCCTTCGCGGAACGATCAGGACGAAGCGCGCAAGCAGCGCGTGCGCCGAATGATGGAGCTGGCGAAGATCGTCACGATCGGCACCCAGCCGCTGGCCGACCTCCTCGCCCGGGAAGTGCCCGCAATCGCCGCGAAGACCGAGATTATTGCGGACGCGCTCGAGGGCAGTCGTCCACTGCTCGCTTCGGCGTCATTGATGGATCGGGCACGGCTATGGCTGCTGCGCCGCTTTCTTCGCCGCAACGCCGATGCGTTGCGCCTCATTTGGTTCGGAAAGTGCAAGAAAGGTTATGCCGGAATCGAGCATCTCGACCCGGTCGTGCGCCTGCTGGAAACGCTCCCCCTGCCGCGCCCAGTGACGCTGACTGTGGTCAGCAACCGCCGTAAAATCTATCGCCGCAGCGCTTCCAAATGGCAGGTCCCCAAATTCTATCTGCCCTGGTCACTGGCGACCTTTGACACCGCGCTTCGGCTCCACGACGTGGCGATCATTCCGGTCGATCGGAACGACTATACCGTCGGCAAATCGATCAATCGTCCGGCGACCGCGCTAATGGCCGGACTGGGCGTCATCGCCGATCCGATCCCGGCCTATGAGGAGCTGGCCCCGTTCATCTATCTCGGCGACTGGGAGCGTGGGCTGATCGAATATGCTGGAGCCGATCCCAGGAAGGACAGACGGATCGGTGGCGCCCAATCCTATTTGCGCCAGCGCTACGGAGCGGCAGCAATCGCCGAATGCTGGGCCGATATCATCGATCGCGCGCTGGCGAAGGCCTAGCTCGCCCAGCCGCCGCCCAACGCCCGGAACAGGTCGATCTGCGTCGCTACCAGCTGCCCGTTCATGTCGGTCAGCGATGCCTCCGCCTCGGCGAAGGTGCGCTCGGCATCGAGCAGTTCGAGCGAATCCACTTGGCCCTCCCGCTGCTGGGCGCGAACGATGCGCGCCGCGACCTCCGCTTCGTCGCGCGCAGACTTGAGCGCCTCGCGCCGGCGGAGCGCGTTGGCATAGGCCGACAGCGCCGTCTCGGTTTCCTGGAGCGAGCGCAACACGGTGCCGTCGAACTCGGCCAGTGCTTCTTGCGTGCCGGCTTCGGCGCCGGCGACGCGCGCGCGGGCCCGGGCATGATCGGAGAAGGACCAGCTGATCAGCGGTCCCAGCAGGAAGCCGATCGGATTGCTGAACAAATTGCCGATGCTTCCCGCGCTCGATGCCAGCGAGCCGCCAAGGCTGATCCGCGGATAAAGCTCGGCCGTGGCAACACCGATGCGGGCGGTCGCGGCCGCCAGCCGCCGCTCCGCAGCGCGCACGTCGGGCCTCCGGGCGATCAGCTGAGCGCCGTCACCGACCGGAATCGGCTGATCGAGCTTCATCGATGCGGTTCGCGCGCCCGCCGCTTGGGGCAGCTCGGCGGGCGCGCGTCCGGTTAACATTGCCAGCCGGAACAATGCGCTGTCGCGCTCCGCAGCAATGGCCGGAATCTCGGCTTGTCTCTGGTTGCGAAGGGTGGCGATCCGCGCCGTGTCGAGGCGCGAGTTGAGCCCGATCTCGACGCGCCGCACGGTCAGCTGGAGCGACTGGTCGAGCAGCTCGACGATATGGGTGGCGACCGCCAGCCGCTCCGCGGCGCTGGCGGCGTCGGCATAGGCGCGGGCGGTTTCGGCGACGATCGCGACGCGCACGGCTTCCGCATCAGCCTCTGCAGCTCCGACGTCGCCCCGCGCGGCCTCGACGTTGCGGCCGACGCGGCCGAACAGGTCGACTTCATAGGCGACGTCCAAGCCGGCATCGAACCTGGTCGTGGCATCGCTGCTACCCGGATCGCGGCCGCGCGTTGAGCCAAGGCTGACGCCACCCTGAGGCAGCCGGTCCACCTTGACCTCCCGAAGCGCCGCCCGAGCCTGCGCCAGTCGCGCGACTGCGGCCCGAACATCGGTGTTGTGGGCAAGCGCGTCCTTCACCAGCCCGTCGAGAACCGGGTCGTTGTACAGCCGCCACCAGTCCCCCTGCACCGGCGCCAACGGCTGCACCGCCGGCGAGTTGGCCGCGATGAACGGGCCCGCCGCGGCCGATGCGGTCGCCGGCGGTGTATAATCGGGCCCCGTCGCGCAGGCGGCGAGCGCCAAGGCGGAGACCAGTGTCGTGGTCAGTTGCTTCAATCGCATCGTTCGCATTCCTTATTCGGCAGGCAGCAGCGCGAGCTGCTCATCGCCAGGGCGTTGGCCGCGACGGGCCTTCAGCCATTCGCCGAGCGAGCGGCAGGCGACGTAGAAGACGGGGGTGAACACCAGGCCGAAGGCGGTGACGCCGATCATTCCGAAGAACACGGCGGTGCCGAGCGCCTGGCGCAGCTCCCAACCCGGGCCGCTCGCCAGCACCAGCGGCAGCACGCCGAGGATGAACGCGAAGCTGGTCATCAGGATCGGGCGCAGACGGGTGCGAGCCGCCTCGACCGCCGCCTGCAAGGGCCCTGCCCCCCGCTCCTCCGCCTGCTTGGCGAACTCGACGATCAGGATCGCGTTCTTCGCCGCCAAGGCGATCAGCACGATCAGGCCGATCTGGGTCAGAATGTTGTTGTCCATTCCCCTGAGGTTCACGCCAACCATCGCTGCCAACAGGGTCATCGGCACGATCAGGATGATCGACAGCGGTAGCAGCAGGCTTTCGAACTGGGCGGCCAGTACCAGGAAAACGAACACCACCGACAGGCCGAAGATGATGATCGCGAGATTGCCAGCGGCCTTCTGCTGAAAGGCGATGTCGGTCCACTCGGTCGCGAAGCCCTGCGGCAGGCTCGATGCCAGCTTTTCCATAGTCCCGATCGACTGGCCGGTCGAATAACCGGGCGCTGTGTCGCCATCCAGCTCAACCGCCGGATAGAGGTTGTAGCGCGTCACCCGATACGGCCCGGTCTTATCCTGGAAGGTCGCGACCGCACCGATCGGCACCATCTGCCCGCTGTTCGAACGGGTCTTCAATTGGGCGATGTCGGCCGGATCGTCGCGCGCGGCAGCCTCAGCCTGTGCGGTGACGCGGAAGGTGCGCCCGAGCAGGTTGAAGTCGTTGACGTAGGCCGAGCCGAGATAGACCTGCAGCGCCTCGAACACCCGGTCCGGCGGCACGCCGAGCATGTCGGCCTTTGCCCGATCGATGTCGGCCCAAATGCGTGGGGTCCCCGTGTTGTAGAGGGTGAAGACGTTGGCGAGCCCCTTCTCCTGCTGGGCAGCACCCATCATCTGAAAGGCGGCTTGCTCCATCGCCTGGTAGCCATTGCCGCCGCGGTCCTGGATGATCATGCGGTAGCCGCCGCCGTTGCCGATGCCCTGGACAACCGGCGGCGGGATGACGAACACAACTGCCTCGTCAATGTCGGCCAGCGCGGCGCGCATCTCATTCTCGATATTGAGCTCGGTCCGGTCGGTGCCAGCCCGCTCGTCGAACGGCTTGAAGGTGACATAGGCGGCCCCGGTGTTGGACGCCTGGGTGTTCGACGCGCCGTCAAATCCCGAGAACATTACCGCCGCCTCGGTGCCCGGCACCTTGAGCAGGCGATCGGCCACCTTCTTCAGCACCGCGTCGGTCCGCTCGATCGAGCTTCCAGGCGGCAGCTGGACGACGGCCAGCGTATAGCCCTGATCCTGCGCCGGGATGAAGCCGGCCGGCGTGGCCCAGAACAGCGAGACGGTCAGCATCACCAGCCCGGCATAGGCGGTCAGCGCGCGCTTCGGCGCGCCGGCCACGCGCTTGGTGACACGGCCGTACCATTCGCTGAGCGCATCGAATCGCTCATTGAACTTGTCGCCGGCGCGATGGAGAAAGCCCATCACCCCGGTTTCGGTGCGGTGATCGCTCTTCGGCTTGAGCAGCATCGCGGCCAGCGCCGGCGACAGGGTCAGCGACAGAAGCAGCGAAATGATGGTCGAGGCCGAGATGGTTACCGCGAACTGGCGATAGAATTCGCCGGTGATACCGGTGAGGAAGGTGACCGGCACGAATACCGCGCACAGCACCAGCACGATGGCGACCAGCGCGGTCGACACTTCGTCGATCGACCGGTGCGCAGCTTCGCGTGGCGACAGGCCGTGCTCAAGGTTGCGCTCGACATTCTCGACCACGACGATCGCATCGTCGACGACGATGCCGATCGCCAGCACCAGGCCGAACATCGACAGGGTGTTCAACGAATAGCCGAGTCCGGCGAGCACCGCGAACGTGCCGATCAACGAGACCGGAATCGCGACGATCGGAATGATCGCGGCGCGCCAGCTTTGCAGGAAGACGATGATCACCAGGACGACCAGCAGCATCGCCTCGAGCAGGGTCTTCTGCACCTCGGTCATCGATTCGCTGATGAACTCGGTCGGGTTCCAGATGATTTTATATTCGAGACCCTTGGGGAAGCTCTTCGACGCTTCCGCCAGCTCCGCCTTGATGCCCTCCGCCGCGGCGAGCGCATTGGTGCCCGGCCGCTGGGTGATGCCGAGGATGATTGAGTCCGTCCCCGACAGATAGGCGTTCACGCCATAATCCTCGGCGCCGAGCTCGACCCGGGCGACGTCCCGGACGCGGGTGATCGCGCCGGTTACGGGGTCGCTGCGAATGACGATGTTGCCGAACTCCTCGGCCGTCTTGAAACGGCCCTGGGTCTCGACATTGAGCTGCTGCGCGGCGCCGGTGTCGAATGGCGGCTGGCCGACCACGCCGGCCGCGACCTGAACGTTCTGCGAGCGCAGCGCACGAACCACTTCGCCCGCGGTCAGACCGAGCGTCGAGGCGCGGCCTGGGTCGATCCACACGCGCATGGCATAGTCGCGCGCGCCGAAGATCTGGACGTCGCCGATGCCCTCGACGCGCGATAGCCGATCCTTGAGCTGGGTCAGCGCATAGTTGGAGACATAGCCGCGGTCGAGCGACCCGTCGGGCGACAGCACATTGACCGCCATCAGCCATGACGGCGAGGTCTTGCGCACGACCACGCCTTGCCGCCTGACCTCTTCAGGCAAGCTCGGTTCGGCAAGCGCGACGCGGTTCTGGACCAGCACCTGCGCCGTATCGAGGTCGGTGCCCAGCTTGAAGGTGACGGTGATCGTCAGCCGCCCGTCGCCGGTCGACTGCGACGAGTGGTAGAGCATATTGTCGACGCCGTTGATCTGCTGTTCGATCGGAGCGGCAACCGTGTCGGCGACGGTTTCAGCCGAGGCGCCAGGATAGGCCGTGCTGACCGTCACCGTCGGTGGGACGATGTCCGGAAATTGCGAAACCGGCAGGCCGACATAAGCGAAGGCACCGACGATCGTGATGATGATCGCGATGACGCCGGCAAAGATCGGGCGCCGGATGAAGAAGTGGCTGAAGCGCATGGGTCTGCCCCGATGAAAAGTTTAGTTGGCCGCCAGCGTCGCTTGCGAGGCGCTGGGTGATGACGGCGGCGGCGCTGCGGAAGCCACCGCTTCGTTCGGCTTGATCTGGGTGACGCGCGGGGTGACCTTGGCGCCGGGCATGGCGAACTGTACGCCCTGGACGATCACGCGATCGGCCTTGGTGATACCCGAACGGATGACGCGCAGACCACCGACCAGCGGGCCGGTCTCAACCGGCTTGGCCGCGACCGTGTTGTCCTTGCCGACGACCAGCAGGATCTTGCGAGCCTGGTCGGTGCGCACCGCGGCGTCCGGGACCAACAACGCATGGGTCGTGCCGCCGTCCGCGAGCCGCATATTGCCGAACATTCCAGGCGCGAGGAAATAATTGGGGTTGGGCACCACGGCGCGGGCGCGGACGGTACCGCTATTCTGGCTGATGCCATTGTCGGTGAAGTCGAGCCGCCCTTTCCAATTGTAGGAAGCCTCGTCCTGCAGACGGATTTCGGCCAGCTGGCCGGACGCATTGCCAGCCTGACGCGCGCGGGCGGTCTTGAGGAACAGCGATTCCGGCACGTCGAAGTTGAAGTAGATCGGGTCGAGCGCGTTGATGGTGGTCAGCAGCGTCTCGCCGGTCGCGACCAAATTGCCCGGGTCGATCCGCCGGTCGGAAATCTTGCCGCCGATCGGTGCACGAACCTGGGTGAATTCGACGTCGAGCGCGCGCGACCGGACCCGGGCCTGGGCCGCCGCAAGGGCGGCCTGGGACGAGCGGACCCGGGCGACGATCTGGTCGACATTGCTTTGCGACACCGCCTGCTCCTTGAGCAGCCGCTGAGCACGGCCGAGGTCGGTTTGCGCGAGCGCCAGCTCGGCCTGGGCCGACGCGACGCTGGCGCGCGCTTCAGCAAGCGAAGCCGCAAATGGCCGCGGGTCGATGGTGAACAGCAATTGTCCTTGCCGGACGATCTGGCCGTCGGCGAAATGGACTCCGACGATCTGCCCCGAGACGCGGGGCCGTACCTCGACGCTGCGGCTCGCCTCGAACCGGCCGACATAATCATCCCACTGGTTGATCGTACGTTCGAGAGGTGCCGCGACCGTCACCTGGGGGGCAGTAGGGGCAGCAGCTGGGGAGGGCTCGCTGTCCCAGAGGGTGACGGCCGCGGCAAGCAGGACCAGCGGAGTGCCGACAAGGGCAGCGCGCTGCCACTTGGGTCGTTGATTGAATTTGACGCGCAGCGCCTTCAGTTCGCCTTCGGCGGCGACATTGGTCAGCATGTTCATGCAACAATCCTTTGCGGTCCGCTGAGGGCGGCACGAATGCTGCGCACCATCAACTCATATTGGTCGGGACTGAATCCCTCGGAGAGGAAACCAGCGACATCGTCGCCGGGAACGGTGAAGCCGAAGTGCCAGCTGAGCACTGCCATCCGACGCAGCGCTTCGAGCCGTTCGTTGGCCAGCTCCGGGCCACTTGTGCGGCCCAGCAGCCAGTTGACCAACCGGCGGACCGGGCCCGCCGCGCGCAGCGTCGACAATCCGTCGACCCGCGCCAGCCGGATCACCGACCATTCCAGCGGTGAGAATTCGGGCTTGTCGGTATCGTTCGCCGGGACGCCCGTCAGGGCAATCGGCGCGGCGTTCTGCGGTTCGATCTTCGCGAGATATGCCATGCTTCTTCTCCCTTTTTCGCGGGCGAGTTTCAGCGCTTGCCGGAAAGGGGTTTCCGGCATCGTGCGGCTGTTCCAGGCACGCAGAGACCCGTCCGGCGAAGCAATGCTCCGACGCCGACTGGCCAGTTCTAAATGATGTTACGGACTACAGGCGGGTGGTTGAGCCCGCGGGTACAAGGATCATGTTCAACGCATCGGCCCCTTTTTGTCGATGGCTTAGAAAGCGCGCCACGAACATGGCCCCAAGCTTTCTGTACCGTTCAGTATAGAGACAGGTAGGGAGCGTCAAGCGAATTTCTATACCGATCGATAAAAAATTTTGATGCCGCTATAAATTCAGGCGCTCGGCCAGAGCGTGAGGGCGGTGTCGATCAGCTTCTCGAGCTCCTCGGTAGGCTCTCCCATATTGGCCTGAACCGAGATGCCTTGCAGATAGGCAATCAGGACTCGGGTCAGTCCTTCGGGGTCGACATGCGCGGGCAGATCGCCTTCGGTCTTGGCGCGTTCGAACCGAGCAACCAGGTTTTCCTTGCCAGCCTTGGTCCGCTCCATGATTTCGCAGCGGATCGAGGAGGCCTCTTCGCCGCAGGCAACCGAAGCGATCACGCGAAGGCAGCCATGGGGACCCTCGCCCGTGACGTTGGCCAGTGCGCCGCGCAGCATGGTCTCGGCCACCTCCCGCGCGGTGGGCTTGTCCAGCGCGTCGGCGATGTATGACATCTTCTCATGCTCGTAGAGGTCGAGCGCCTTGCGGAAGAGTGATTCCTTGTTGCCGAACGCGGCGTACAGGCTCGGGCGGGTAATCCCCATCGCCTCGGTCAAATCGGTCAGTGAGGCGCCCTCATAGCCCTTTTCCCAGAACACGCGCAGTGCCTGAGCAAGCGCATGGTCGACACAGAATTCGCGAGGACGGCCGCGGGCGGGGGCAATGGCTTCGGGTTTATTCATATCGAACGGTACATAATACGCCGCCGGTAAAAATCCAATGAAATCTTGATGTTCCCGTTTTGGACCTAATCACGCCGCTCAAAGCATCCCATTGCACTTGCGAAACGCAGCTTTTAGGTCGTCACGCATGAAGCGCACCATGCTAGCCTCCGTCCTGCTCCTCCTCGCCTCCTGCGGCCAGAATGGAGAACCCGACATCCAGCCTGGCAATGCCTGGGCGCGTCCTACTCGGGGCGATGCGCCGGGCGCCGTCTATGTCGCGATCAACAACAAGGGGTCGGCCGACGATCGGCTGGTCGGCGTGTCCACCGATCGCGCAGCGATGGCGATGGTCCATCAGACCGAGCTGGTCGACGAAGTCGCGACCATGCGCATGGCCGGAGAGATTAACATTCCCGCCGGCCAGCGGGTCGAGATGGTGCCGGGAGGAACCCACATCATGCTCCAGGGTCTCCGCGCCCCGCTGGAACCTGGCGACAGCTTCGACCTGGTGCTGAAGTTCCGCCGGAGCGGCGACAAGACGGTCATGGTCGACGTGACCAAGGCGGAAAAGCTGTGAGCCTGTCACGTCTGCGCCTTGCGCTATGGCTGATGGTAGGGATCGTCGCGCTAGGGGTCGTCCTGTTGCTGTGGCGCCAGGCTGAGCCGGAGCAGATCAGCTCGACACCGCTCGGCACGATCGGCGGACCGTTCACGCTTACCGGCACGGACGGCAAGCCGTTCGCCAGCTCGAAGCTTAACGGCAAACCCGCCGCGCTCTTTTTCGGCTTCACCCATTGCCCCGACGTGTGTCCGACCACGCTGGCGCGGCTGGCGCGCCTTCGCCGCCAGCTCGGGCAGGGCGACGATGCGCTCTCGATCGTGTTCGTCAGTGTCGACCCCGAACGCGATACGCCGGCCGAGGTCGCAAATTATATGTCGCTCTACGACACGCCGATCGTCGGCCTGACGGGGACACCGGCGCAGATCGAGCAGGTCAAGAAGCAGTTCGGCGTCTTTTCGCGCAAGGTGGAGCAGCCGGGCGGCAGCTACAGCGTCGATCACACCGCCTCGGTGATCCTGCTCGATAAGAACGGACAGTTCGTCGCCACCCTGTCGCCCGAGGAAGGCGATTCGGTCGCGCTCGACAAGCTAAGGCGGATTACCGCCTAGTCCAACCGCTCCGTCACGCGGGCGAGCAGCCGGTCCATTGCCGCCTGCGCCTCGGGCTCTTCCAGGTTCGGCGTGTGGCCGACGTCCGGAACCGTTACCAGCTCCGCGTCTTCGCCGAGCCGCTCGGCCATCTGCTCGGCGATGTCGGCCGACAACAGGTCGGACAGAGCGCCGCGAAGAATCAGCACCGGTCGGCCGGCGAGCGCTTCATAAAGGTGCCAGTTGGCCCCCTGTGGCCCCTCCGTCGCGGCGCGGAAATTGTCGGCGATGCGCATGTCATACTGGAAGGCGATGCCGGCCGGCGTCTCGTGCATGATGCGATGCGCGAACCGCTCCCACTCCCCCGTCTCCCATTTGGGGAACATGTCGCGGTTGCGGTCAGCCAGTATGGCGATCGCCTCTTCCCAGCTTTCGAATACAACCTCCCGGCCGACATAGCCGCCGATGCGGTCGATCCCGGCCTGGTCGATCTCCGGCCCGATGTCGTTGAGCATTGCCCCGGCAATCCGGTCCGCATCGGTCGAGGCGAGCAGCATGGTGCAGATCCCGCCAAGCGACGTCCCCATGAACACGGCGTCGGCAATGCCCAGCTGATCGAGCAGCTTCAATATATCGGCGACATAGTAATGCGGCGTGTAGCGGCTCGGATCCGGATCATGGTCGCTCGATCCGCGGCCGCGAAGCTCGACGCAGATCACGCGCCAGTCGCCGGCATAACGCTCCGCGACCGGCTCAAAGTCGCGCGCGTTGCGCGTCAGGCCGGGGATGCACAGGATCGGCGGCTTGTCGCGCGGGCCGTCATAGTCGCGATAGTGGAGGCGAATGCCTTCGGCGCTGTACCAGAAACGATCGGTCCAACTCGGCATTACTTCCCCCGCGTGACAACTCCCCCTATCGCGGGCCAATGGCCGAGCCGCAAGCCGTTCCGATCCTGGAGTTGGGTGACCGCTTCTACGATGCGGTGCAACCAGCTGACTTCCCGCAGTGCCAGCCACGCTTCCTCAATCGCCGCTGGGCCGAGCGGGTCGGGCTGGGCGATCTCGATGACAATGGCTGGGCGCGGCATTTCTGCAGGTTCGAGCCGTTGACAGCCAATCTGCCGGAACCACTCGCGCTTCGCTATCACGGCCACCAGTTTCGGGTGTACAATCCGGATATCGGCGACGGTCGCGGATTCCTGTTCGCCCAGCTTCGCGACGACCGGGGGCGGCTGCTCGACGTCGGCACCAAGGGCAGCGGCCAGACGCCCTACAGCCGCCACGGCGATGGCCGGCTGACGCTGAAGGGGGGCGTGCGCGAGGTTCTGGCGACCGAGATGCTCGAGGCGCTAGGGGTCAACACGTCGAAGAGCTTCGCCCTGTTCGAGACCGGCGAGCAATTGTGGCGCGGCGACGAGCCCTCCCCCACCCGCTCGGCAGTGCTGACCCGGCTCAGCCACGGCCACATCCGCATCGGCAATTTCCAGCGCTTTGCCTTCTTCGACGATACCGACAGCATCGCAAAGCTGGCGCGCTACTGCTTGAAACATCTGTTCGACGAACCGCTCGGCGATGACGCCGAGAACGCCGCGCGACTGCTCGATCGTGCCTGTTCTGCAACTGCGGCCCTCGCCGCGAGCTACGTCGCCGCCGGCTTCGTCCATGGCGTGCTCAACAGCGACAACATCAACATCACAGGTGAGAGCTTCGATTATGGCCCGTGGCGGTTCGCGCCTGAATGGGACGAGGAGTTTGTAGCCGCCTATTTCGACGAGCTCGGCCTCTATTCTTTTGGTCGCCAGCCCGAGGCGATTCATTGGGACCTCGCCCAGCTGGCCGGCTGCCTGGCCATGATCGGCGAGGCCCCTGTCCTGTCCGACCTGGTCGCCAGCTGGCCTGACCGTTTCCAGGCGGCGCTGCTCGATCGGATGATGGCTCGCCTCGGCGTCGAGCAGCGCGGCAAGGCCGAAGACCGATCCTTGGTATCGGCGATGCTCGTTGCGCTCCGCTCGCGCACCGTCGGCATCGACCGCTTCTTCTTCGATTGGCGCGGCGGGCGAATTCCCGCGGACGAGGTCTATTCGACCGACGAATTTGCGGAATTTCGCCAAAGACTGGAAGGTCGGCAGCGGCCGCTGACCCATCCCTATTGGTCGGACCCGGCGCCCTGCTCGATGCTGATCGACGAGGTGGAGTCGATCTGGGAGGCCATTGCCAACCACGATGATTGGGCGCCATTCGAATCGAAGATCGAGGCGATCCGGCGGATGGGCGACGCCATGGCGGCAGATGCGGCGGGTTGACCGGCCAACCGCCGCATGGTTAGCGCCGCCCAGCGTGCTGGAGATTGGATGACCGAAACGATCGTCTCGACCGAGCCGGCGACCGGCGCCGAAATCTGGTCCGGGCCGGTAGGCGATGCTGCCGCGGAAGTGGCCGCCGCGCGGGCCGCGTGGCCGGAATGGGCGGCGCACTCGGTCACCTTTCGAATGGAGACGATGCGGCGCTTCGCCAACGTCGTCCGCGCTCATGAGACCGAATTCGCGGAGCTGATCGCGCGCGAAACGGGCAAGCCCTTCTGGGAGGCGAAGACCGAGGTCAACTCCGTCATCGCCAAGGTCGACATTTCGATCGCGGCCTATTCGGGGCGGACTCCGACCAGCCGACTGGAAGCGGCGCTGGGCAACAAGGTCACTGTGCGTCACAAGCCGCACGGCGTGCTGGCGGTGCTTGGCCCCTATAACTTCCCCGCCCACTTGCCGAACGGTCACATTACCCCCGCGCTGATCGCGGGCAACGCGGTCGTCTTCAAACCATCGGAAAAGACGCCGGCAACCGGCGAGTTTCTGGTCAGCTGCTTTCATGAGGCGGGCGTCCCGGAAGGCGCCCTGCGGTTGCTCATCGGCGGGCCGGCGGAAGGCAAATCGCTTGCGGGACAGCCAGGCATCGACGGCCTGCTGTTCACCGGGTCGGTCGGTGCGGGCATGGCGCTCCATCGCCAGTTCGCCGAAACCCCGAACAAGATCCTGGCGCTGGAGCTGGGCGGCAACAATCCGATCGTCGCGTGGAACGCGCCCGACCTTCAGGCAGCCGCGACGATCATCGTCCAGTCCGCCTATCTGTCGGCCGGCCAGCGCTGCACCGCGGCGAGGCGACTGATCGTCGAGGACGGCAAGCATGAGGAGCTGGTTGCCGAAATCTGCAAGCTGATCGACCGAATCATCGTCGACCATCCGATGGCCGACCCGCAGCCGTTCATGGGGCCGGTGATCGACCTTGTCACCGCCGACATCCTCCAGGACCGCTTCATTGGCCTGATGATGAAGGGCGGCAAGCCGATCCGGCGGCTCGAACGGCCGCATGAGGAGCGACCCTACCTCACCCCCGCGCTGATCGACATGACCGACGCCAAGGACCGGCTTGATGAGGAGTTGTTCGGGCCGATCCTGCAGCTGATCCGGGTCAAGGATTTCGACGCCGCGATCGACGAGGCCAACAGCACCCGCTTCGGCCTGGCGGCAAGCGTGCTGACCAAGGACCCGGCGCTCTACGACCGCTTCTGGGCCAACGTCCGCGCCGGCGTAATCAACTGGAACAAGCCGACCAACGGCGCCCCGTCCAATGCACCGTTCGGCGGCGTCGGCTACAGCGGCAACCATCGGCCGAGCGCCTTCTACGCAGCGGATTATTGCGCCTATCCGGTTACAAGCGTCGAGGCCGAGGCAACCCGTGCAGTGATCGGTGAGGGCCTGCGCGATCCTCATGCGGCCGAACCCGAGTGAGCCGAGAGGCTAGCCAGCCAAGCCTGCCGGCGCTGTTTGCGCGCTTCCTGAAATTCGGGTTCCTGGCTTGGGGAGGTCCCGTCGCGCAGATCGCGATGATCAAGCGTGAGCTGGTCGAGGAAGAGAAGTGGCTGAGCCCGGAGCGGTTCAACCGGCTGCTTGCGGTCTATCAGGTGTTGCCTGGCCCCGAGGCGCATGAGCTGTGCGTTCATCTCGGCATGATGAAGGGCGGGCGTCTGGGCGGCATTCTGGCAGGTCTGGGCTTCATGCTCCCGGGCCTGGTGCTGATCCTCGCGCTCGCCTGGTTGTATCAGCGGCTGAACCTCGACCAGCCGCTGATCGCCGCGATTTTCCTGGGCATCCAGATCGGCGTCATCGCTCTGATCGTCCGGGCGGTGCACCGGATCGGCGAGCATGTGCTGACCGACAAATGGCTGTGGCTTGTTGGGGCAGCGAGCGCGATCGCTTCGTGGCTTGGCGCCAGCTTCTGGCTCATCCTGCCTACGGCAGGGCTGTTCTACGTCTCAGCGGTAGCCAGGCGGTATGCGTTGGCCACGGCTATCGCTCTGCTGGGCCTGGCGTTGGCGGTTTGGACAACCGGTCCGGATATTGTTGGCGCGATAACCCGCAATCCTGACGCCGGATCGGTCAGTATTGCGGCACTGTTCCTGTCGGGCCTCAAGGCGGGGCTGCTGACTTTCGGCGGCGCATACACCGCCATCCCCTTCGTTAGGCATGACGCCGTCGGCCGCGGATGGGTCAGCGAGGGGCAATTCCTCGACAGCCTGGCGCTGGGCGGGATCATCCCCGCGCCGCTGATCATCTTCGCGACGTTCGTCGGCTATCTCGCGGGCGGCCTGGGCGGTGCGCTGGCGATTACCGCCGGCATCTTCCTTCCCGCCTTCGGATTTGCCCTGCTGTTCTACGACCGGCTCGAACGGGTGATCGAGGATGAGCGGCTTCATCGATTGCTCGAAGGGATTGCGGCGGGCGTCGTTGGGCTCATCGCTGTTACGGCGGTACAGCTTGGCTTGAGCGTCGCGCAAACACTGCCGTCGCTGGTGCTGGGCGCGACCATCTTCGTTGCCAGCCTGGCGCTGCTCTATCTCTGGAAGTCAAAGCTCAATGTGCTGGCGGTCGTGATCGGGTCGGCCTTGGCCGGCGCGCTCGCCTTCTAGCTCCGCATCTCCGGCAGATAGTCGCTCTCGCCCGGATCGCTGAACTTGGTGATCTTGGCGTCGAACCGCAGGCGGACCTTGCCGGTCGCGCCGTGGCGCTGTTTGGCGACGATCAGCTCGGCGGTGCCGTAGACCCGCTGCATTTCCTCCTGCCAGGCGGCGAAGTCGGGATGGTCGTCTGCCGGCTGCTTGGCGGCGACATAATAATCCGGGCGGAACACGAACCAGACCATGTCGGCGTCCTGCTCGATCGAGCCGGATTCGCGCAAATCCGACAGTTGCGGCTTCTTGTCCTCGCGCTGCTCGACCGCGCGGCTGAGCTGGGAGAGGGCTAGGACAGGCACGTCCAGCTCCTTGGCGAGCTGCTTGAGGCCGCGGCTGATCTCGGAGATTTCCTGGACTCGGTTGTCGCCGGCGCTGCCCTTGCCGCTGCCCTGGAGCAGCTGGAGATAATCGACGACGACCATGCCGATGCCCTTCTGCCGCTTGAGGCGGCGGGCGCGGGCGCGAAGCGCGGCGATGGTCAGGCCGGGGGTGTCGTCGATATACAGCGGCAGGGTCGACAGCTCGCCAGCGGCCCGGGCCAGGTGCCGGAATTCCTGCTGGCTGATCTTGCCCATGCGCAGGTTTTCCGAGCTAATCCCCGACTGCTCGGCCAGGATACGCGTCGCCAGCTGGTCGGCCGACATTTCCAGGCTGAAGAATGCAACCGGCGCACCGGCGCTCTTGGCCGGATCGATGCCGTCCTCCTGGTCGCGGACGAAACGCTGCGCCGCGCTGAACGCCATATTGGTGGCGAGCGAGGTCTTGCCCATGCCGGGACGGCCGGCGAGGATCACCAGGTCGCTCTTATGAAGGCCGCCGACCTTGGTGTTGACCCCGTCGAGGCCGGTGGTGATCCCGGACAGATGGCCGCCGCTGTTGAGCGCTTTCTCGGCCTGCTCCAAGGCAAGCCTGGTCGCCTCGCCGAAGCTCTTGACGGCATTGGCGGTGCCGCCCTCTTCCGCGACGCGATAAAGCTCGCTCTCCGCCCGCTCGATCTGCGTTAGCGGCGCCACCTCCTCGGAGGTGTCGAGCGCGCCCTCCACCATATCGCGCCCGACACCAACCAGCGCCCTCAGGAGGGCAAGGTCATAGATTTGCGCCGCGAAATCGCGCGCTCCGATCACCGCCGCGCCCGAGCCCGTCAGCTGGGCGAGATAGGCCGGCCCGCCGACCTCCTTCATCGCCTCGTCGCCGTCGAAGATCGGTTTCAGCGTGACAGGATTAGCGACCATATTCTTGTCGGTCATCCTGAGGATCGCATCGTAGATCCGGCCGTGCAGCGGCTCGAAGAAATGGTGCGCCTTGAGCCGCAGCTGGACATCCTCGACCAGCCTGTTGTCGATCATCAGTGCGCCAAGCAGCGCCGCCTCCGCCTCAATATTCTGGGGGAGCGAGGGGGTTGCGGGAACGTCGGTCCCGCCGTCGATTCGAACAACTTCGGCCATGGGTCGGTCTATGCGCAATCCGGCTGCAGGTGATACGAGAACATAAGTAGCACGACTGTGGATAATCTGTGAGCCGATCCGCAACCCCGTTGGGGAGGACTTACGAAACCTGCCGGCCCTGCCCGTCCACAGAAATAATCGCGCCGCAATTGATGGGGCGAAAAGCCGCCGCTAGCCAAACGGCATGACGATTCAATCTGACCGCTGGATTCGCGAACAGGCCTTGGAACATGGCATGATCGAGCCATTCGTCGAGGCGCAGCGGCGCGAAGGTTGCATCAGCTATGGCCTCTCATCCTACGGCTATGACGCCCGCGTCGCCGACGAGTTCAAGATTTTCACCAATGTCGACAGCGCGACCGTTGACCCCAAGGACTTCGCGTCCAACAGCTTCGTCGATCGCCAGGTCGACGTCTGCATCATTCCGCCCAACAGCTTCGCCCTCGCCCGCACGGTGGAATATTTCCGTGTACCCGAGGATGTGCTGGTGATCTGCCTCGGGAAATCGACCTATGCTCGCTGCGGGATCATTGTGAATGTCACCCCGCTCGAGCCTGGCTGGGAAGGCCATGTAACGCTGGAGTTCAGCAATACCACGCCGCTGCCCGCCAAGATCTACGCCAACGAAGGCGCCTGCCAGTTCCTGTTCCTCAAGGGGAACGAGCGCTGCGAGACCAGCTACGCCGACCGCGCCGGCAAATATATGGGGCAGAAGGGCGTAACATTGCCTAAACTCTAGGCATGGCCGCCCTCGTCGAGCCCGTTTCGCCACTTGCCGACCGGAAGCGGGGCGGGCCGGCAACGGGGATCGGCCTCGCCGTCTCGGGCGGCGGCTATCGGGCGATGCTGTTCCACCTAGGGGCTTTCCTGCGGCTCTACGAGCTCGGACTGCTGCAGCGACTCGACCGCATTTCCAGCGTGTCGGGCGGGTCGATCACTTCGGCCAAGATCGCGCTCGAATGGCACCGGCTGCAGACTCGCGATGATTTCTTCATCCATGTCGTCCAGCCGATCCGGCGGCTGGCCGGGACAACGATTGACGTGCCGTGTGTCGTCGCCGGGATCGCTCTGCCCGGCAGGGTCGCGGACTATGTCGCCTTTGCCTATCGCCGCTACCTGTTCGGGGACGCCACGCTCCAGGAGTTGCCCAAGGCGCCGGAGTTCCTGTTCAACGCCACCAATCTGGAAACCGGGACGCTGTGGCGCTTCACCCGCGGTTATATGGCCGACTATCAGGTGGGTGAGATCCGCAATCCGGCGCTAAGCCTGGCCGCCGCGGTCGCGGCCTCCTCGGCCTTCCCGCCATTCCTTTCGCCCTATCTCCTGCGGGTGAAGCAGGAGGATTTCTCGCGCATCCGATGCAAGGACCGCCGGCTGCTATCCGACATCTCGCTGGTCGACGGGGGCGCCTATGACAATCTCGGTCTCGAGACGGTCTGGAAACGCTATGCCAATGTCCTGGTGTCAGATGCGGGAGCTGCACTGGGTATCGACCCGTCGCCCGCAGCCGATTGGGGGCGGCAATCCAAGCGGGTGATCGATGTCGTCCACCGGCAGGTCACGGCGCTCAGGAAGCGCCAGGTGATCGCTTCCTTCAAGGCGTCGGCCGGAACGCCCGGCAAACGGCGTGGCACCTACTGGGGCATCGGTTCGGATATTCGGAATTATAAGCTCGCGACTTCGCTTGTTTCACCGATCGAGCGCACGGCCGAGCTGGCGGCGATTCCGACGCGCCTCAGGCGGCTGGGAGCCGAGCAGCAGGAACGGCTGATCAACTGGGGCTATGCGATTTGCGACACGGCTATCCGCCGGCATTTCCCGCCGGAAGGGACGCCGCCGGAGCCACAGTTCCCCTATCCGATTAGCATTTAAGCCAGGTTCCCGCGGTCAGGCTTCGTCGACGATGTCGGCCTTCGGTCCATTCTTCTGGATGGATTCGATGGCGTTTTTGGCGCCAGCCTTGCTCGAATAGCCCTCGGTCCAGAAAATCTTCTCACCATTATATTCGAAATAAGCGCGGTATTCGCCGCTCTTTTCCATTTTCCGGATGAAGAATTTATGGGCCATCGATTGCCTCCTCGCAGCGTCGCGTCGCAAGAGGCTAGGTTAACTTAGGTTATGTGACAAGCCAATGACGTCGCCGCGTCACGGGCTCCGCTCGGTTAGGCAGGTTGCTTCTTTTCCTGCTGGGCATGGGCCGCATCGTGGAGCAGCAGCTCGCGCGCGCGCAGGATCGCATGCACCCAGTCGTGGAAGGCGTGCGCCAGCTTGGTGACAATCTGTCTGACCGGCCCTTCTTTCAGCCATCCGTCGGTGTCGAACGCGTCGTCGCCGATATGACCCAGATAAGCCTCCGGCTGCTGCATCACCGGCATGTTCAGGAAGACGCACGCCTGGCGCAACTGGTGATTGGCGCCAAAGCCGCCGATCGATCCCGGCGAAGCACTGACGATCGCCGCCGGCTTCTGGTCCCACACGCTCTTGCCGTACGGCCGCGAGCCGACGTCGATCGCATTCTTGAGGACGCCAGGCACGCCGCGATTATATTCCGGCGTGCAGAACAGGACGCCGTCGCACGCGCTTATGTTTTCGCGAAAGGCAGTCCATTGCTCGGGCGGATCACCGTCCAGATCCTGGTTGTAGAGCGGCAAATTACCGATATCGATGATCGAGCAGTCGAGATTGTCGCCGCGGATAGCGCAGATCGACCGGGCGATCTTTCGGTTGATGCTGTCCTTCCGAAGGCTGCCGACGATGATTGCGATCTTGTAGCTGGGCATGGCTGCTCCTCCGCTTGCGAATGAAGCGAGCCATGCCCCTTTTTCCGAGCAACCGCCAGCATTGGGCGGTGGCTAGCCGTTGGTCTCTTCGTCGACCTTCTTCCACTGCTCCTTGGTCAGGCAGACCCGGTCGGCCATGCGGGTGCCGGAGGTGGCGAGGCGCTTGCAGATTTTCTTCTCGCCCTCTGCCTTGCCGGACTTGTTTTCGGCGAGCTGGTTCGCGCTTGTCTCGGTCTTGGCGGCCAGCGGAGCGGAAACTGTGAGAGCGGCGGCTATGGTAAGGAACATCGAAGTACGCATGATAAATCTCCCAACGACATCCCGATGACAGATGTAGTCAAATCGGGCGGGGGCCGCCATCCGCCGCTCGTCGGTTGGTCGATGGACGCACTGTATTAGTCGAATAAGGCAGCATGAACGCCATATTAACGGCAGACGCGATCGAGGCTGACGCAACCTCGTCAATCAAGGAGCGCGCGCCGCCCGCTCCTTCAAATAGGCATGGATCGCGGCGATTTCCGAATCGGTGAAATGCCGGAAATCGGCTCGCGCGACGTCGGCCATGAGTCCAAGCTTGCGGTTGCCGGTCGGCACGCCGGTCCGCATCAGCCTTTGGAACTCTGGCAGATCATAGGCGCCAGCAACGATCAAATCGGGCGCCTTGGTGCCGGGCTTCGGCTCGCCGCCGCCGAATGACGGTCCATGGCATTCGGCGCAATTGACCATCGCCAGCTTGCGCCCGGCCGCGAATTGCGGGCCGAGGTCAGCCGGCATGGTGTTGCGGTACAGTTCGACTTGGTCCGGCTGCGAAGGGAACTTGCCGGTTGCGACTCCAAGCCGCCCGATCGGTCCCAGCTTGACGCCTGGTGTTTGGGTGCCGCCTGCGGGCAAGGCGCGGATCGCAGCGATGAGCGCTGTTACCTCAGCATCCTCCAGGCGTGAATATTGCGCCGAAGGCATGACGAACAGCGACCGTCCGTCGGCTCCGATACCCTGGCGGATGGCCCGCGCCAGCTGCTGGTCGCTGCTCTCGGCCGCGATCAGGGTCAAGTTGGGCGCATGGACATCGGCGACATTGGGCTCCGAGAACATCAGCTTGCCGCGCAGCCCGTCGCCATGACAGCTGTAACAACCCAGCACCTTCAGCTGTCGGTCGCCGTCGGCCAGCTGCGCCGCGGTCGGCCGAACCAGCCGTTCCGGAACGCCTTCATGGGTGGCGCTGAGCGCCCGTTCCGACGCGACCCAGATCCACGCCGCCGCGAGCAGCACCAGAACCAGCAAGAATGCGATGAGATAGCCCAGCCAGCGCAACGCCGTCGCCATACGCCCCTCCCCTGTTTGGCGGGGCGGAAACTAGCAATGTTCAGCGGCGGCTGCGATGGCGAATATTGGTCGGGCGGCCGCGCTTGTTTGCTCCGCGCACCCGATCGCGGCGCTGGGTGACGCGCGGCGCTCCGCCGAACTTGCCTTCGGGGAGCTCGAACCGCAGTGCTCCGGACGCCGGGTTGGCCTCGACCAATTTCAGCTCGATATGCTGGCCGACGCGATAGGTTTCGCCGCTGTCTTCGCCGACCAGTGCGCGCGCCGCCTCGTCGTAGCGGAAATATTCGTTGCCGAGGATCGCCGCTGGGACCAGCCCATCCCCGCCCAAATCCTCGACCGTGGCGAAGAAGCCGAACGGCTGCACACCAGTGATGCGGCAGCGGAGGATCTGCCCGACCTTGTCGGCAAGGAAGGCGGCGACATATCGGTCGATCGTCTCCCGCTCGGCCTCCATCGCACGACGCTCGAGCATCGAGATATGCTCGCCGATCTCGACGAACTGCTCGGCTTCGGCCGGGGGCAGGCCGCCGTCGCCCAGCTTGTACGAAGCTACCAGGGCGCGGTGGACCAGCAGGTCGGCATAGCGACGGATCGGCGAGGTAAAATGGGCGTAACTGCCCAGCGCCAGCCCGAAATGGCCGAGCGGTTCGGGCGAGTAGCGCGCCTGCATTTGGGTGCGCAGCAATTGCTCCATGATCTCCGCGCGCGCGTCATGATCCGGGCCGATCCGCTCAATGACGCGGTTGAACACTGCCGGGCGAATGGTCTGGCCTAGCGCGAATTCAAGGTCGAAGGTGGCAAGATAGTCTTTCAGCGCGACCAGCTTCTCGCGGCCCGGCGCTTCATGGACCCGGTACATGACCGGAGCCTTCTTGCGCTCCAGCGCCTTCGCCGCAGCGACATTCGCGGCGATCATATAATCCTCAACCAACCGGTGGGCGTCGAGCCGCTCGCGCGGCGCGACCGACAGGATCCGGCCCTTTTCGTCCAGCATCACTCGTCGTTCCGGCAGGTCGAGCTCCAGCGGCTCGCGCTTTTCGCGGGACGCCAGCAGCGCGCGCCAGCAGGCCCAGAGAGGCTGGAGAGCCTTTTCGACCAGCTCGCTCGGTACTGGCCCATCAAGCTGCGGCATCGAGCAAGGTGATGAGGCCAGTTCGACCTCTTCTTCGCTCGCGGCATCCATCGCCGCTTGAGCGTCCTCGTAAGCAATGTTTGCGGCGACACAAATCTTGGCCCGCGAGAATCGCCAGCTTTTCAGCGCTCCGTCTTTACCGACATGGAGGTGGCAGGCCATCGCCGCGCGGACCTCGCCCTCTTTAAGCGAGCAGATGTTGGATGATAATTCGTGCGGGAGCATCGGCACGACCCGATCCGGGAAATAGACGCTGTTGCCCCGCGCCCGCGCCTCGCGGTCGAGCTCGCTGCCGGGGCGGACGTAGAAGCTGACGTCGGCGATGGCGACGATCGCGTCCCAGCCGTCGCCATCCTCGCGTGGCTGCGCCCAGATCGCGTCGTCATGGTCGCGCGCATCTTCGGGATCGATCGCGACGATCGGCAGGCGGGTGAGGTCCTCGCGGTCCTCGCCCAGCTTCTGCTTGGCGACTGTCTTGGCCTCGACGATCGCCTCGGTGCGGAATTCGTCGCGCAGGCCATGCTTGTGGATGGCGATCAGGCTGAAGCTGCGCGGCGCGAACGGATCGCCGAGAATAGCGTCGACCCGTGCCGTGACCCGCGGCGGACGGCCCGACGGCTCGGCCAGCACCAGATCGCCTTCCTGCGCCTCCTTGAGGTCGGAAATGGGAAGCTCGCGCCGCTCCTTCTTGTCGACCGGCGTCAGATAAAAGCGGTCACCCTCCCGCCGCACCACGCCCAACACCAGTTCGGCCGAGCGCTGCAGCTTTTTCATGACATGAGCGACATGCCCCTTCCCTGCCTCTTCGGTCCGCGCGAGGATGCGGTCATTGAGCGCCAGCGCCGACCGCCGCCCGCGCTCGATCACGCGAAGCTTGGGCGGCGGCGTGTCGGCGTGCCAGCTTTCCGGCTGCGCCCATACCTGGCCGTCGTCAACCGACACCACCCGCAGTACCGTCACCCGCGGCACCCCGCCCGCCTTATGGAAGGCGCGGCCCGGAGCGCTGTCGATCAACCCTTCATCGGCCATGTCCTTGAGCAGGCCTTTGAGCATGATCTTGTCATGCCCATGGAGATTGAACGCCCGCGCGATCTCGCGTTTGCCCGCGGGCTGGCCGGATTGTTCGATGAAATCGAGGATCTGCTTTGGTGTCGGCAGGCCGGTGGATTGTTTGCGGGGCATGGTCAGGCCCTAAACGCGCTTAGCGAAGCTGGCTATCCTTGCTTCCCCTGCGGTTGATGGTGGAATGGATGACCACCTTGTCGCGCATGGACTGGCAGGCGACGCAGGTGCGCACGCCGGGGAGCGCTTCGCGGCGCTTGGCCGGGATCGGCTCGCCGCAATCGTCACATTCCTCCGCGCTTTCGCCGCTCGGCGTCAGGGCGCGGGCGCGCTGGATGGCGTCCTTCACCGTATCGTCGATCTGGTCCTGCACCGCGCCGTCGCGCGTCCATCCGCCGGCCATTGCTGTTCCTCCAGTTCGTCATTGCGAGGCGCGAAGCGCCGCGGCACTCCAATCACCAACGCCCAACTGGATTGCTTCGCTCCGCTCGCAATGACGGATTACTGCGCCGGTTCAGCCGGCTTCACCCAAGGTTTGAACGCGCCGCCGGGCACGGCCGAGGCGACCGGGCTTTCGAAGCCGTCTTTGCTGACCGACGAGGCGCCGAACACCCAGTCATCGACGCGAACGCCCTTAAGAACCTGTCGGCAACCGGCATCCGTCGGAGGGTTGGTCGGAAAGGCAAGGCACTCGGGCGCGCCGTCAGTGCTCGGAGTCCATTGACTGGCATCCGTTCGCCGCTGGTACAGGCGATAGCCTGCCGAACTCCTGATGGTGTTCCAGCTAACCGTCGTGTCCGTGCTGACGGCCCCTTCGGCGCGAACCTCGGGCGGTGGCGGGGCGCTGGCCAGCCAGGCGAGCGCGGCGACGTTGAGCTTGGTCACCTTGCGCAAATAGTTGAAGTCCATCTTGTCGATGGTGTCGCCAAATTCGACGCCGTTCTCGACCCGCAAATCCTGGTGCTGGTGGTTGTAATTCTCGACCGCGACGGAGAATCGCACCGCCGGATAGCCGGCGTTCAAGAACTCGGTGTGATCGCCGCCGCGGCCGAAGCGGTCGTTGCGCCAGATCTGCATGACGTCGAGGTTCTCGACGTCGGGCCCTAGCCGCTCGGCCAGCGTGTCGAGGAAGCGCGAAAGGTTGCGCGACGGCGCGTCATTCTCCCCGCCCAGGCTGCGGATCCGCGCGGTCAGCTCCTCATGCCCCTGCCAGCGCGGCCCTTCGGAGAAGATGCGCACTACCTTGTCGTTGCACACACCGTCGGAGCCGCAGCTGTTGCCGATGATGTCGTTGTTGAGGTTGGCGATGACGTTCCAGCCCTGCGCCTTGGCATAGTCGGCCATGATCTTGCCGCCGTGCAGCCCCTGCTCCTCGCCCGACAGGGCGGCATAGACGATCGTGCCGGGGAATTTGTGCTTCGACAGCACCCGCGCCGCCTCCAACACCGCCGCAGTGCCCGATCCGTCGTCGTTGGCGCCCGGCGCGTCCTTGGTCGCGTCCATCGGGTCGGTTACCCGGCTGTCGATATGGCCGGTGATGATCACCACATCGTTTGGGCGCTCGGTGCCACGCTGGATCGCGACTGCGTTACAGACCTTAGTCGGCGTCGGGATACGCCGACCGGTAACCGTGTCGCAGGCCTGGAGGGTCTGAAGGCCGTGCTTCTTCATCTCCGCCTCGGCCCAGCGAACGGCCGCCCCGATCCCGCGTTTCGGGTCGGTCTGTGACGACAAGGTGTGGCGCGTGCCGAAACTGACCAGCTTCTCAACCACCGCCTTCATCCGCGCCGCGTCGACCGCCCGGGCGATCTCGGCGACCTTGGCTTCGGGTCCGGGCAAGGGCGGCACGGCGGCGGCGGTGGAAGCAAATAGGGCGACGGAGGCGGCGAGCAGTATCTTCATGGCCGGAAGATTGAGCCCCTTTGCCGCACGTTGGCAAGCGCCGGTCGAACCGCGCCGCGCCTTGGTCGATAGTAGGTCGCAGGATCGATTCGCCGGTGAAACAGCGCCGCATGTTTCGAACCATCCTTTTCGCCCTCGCGCTCCTCAGCGTTCCCGCCGCGGCTAGATCGGCCGACCCCAAGGTTGCCGTCGAAGAGCTGCTGACCGCCGACCGCGGATTCTCGGAGCAAGCGGCCAAGGCGGCAGATATTCCAACCGGCCTCGCACCGATGCTCGATGCCGAAGTGGTCATGCCCGTCCCCGGCAAGGGCAATCTTGCTGGCCGCGACACTGTGATTGCCGCGCTTCGCGACAATCCCGGACTAAAGGAAGGCAAGGCCAACTGGGCTCCGGTAAGAGGCGGCATCTCCGCCGACGGGACCCACGGTTTCACCTATGGCTTCCTGTCGCTGACGGGTGGCGACCCGGCTCGGCGCGAGCGCAAATATCTCTCATACTGGATAAAGCGGCCGGAGGGCTGGCGCGTGGCTGCCTATCGCCAGCAAGTCCGCGAACCCGGCGAGGTTTCGAGGGAAATGATCGCGCCATCGCTGCCAAGCTTCGCCGCCGAACCAGCCGCCGACAGCGCGGAGCATCAGCGAAGCGTCGCGGCGGCCGAGAAATCCTTCTCCGACCGTGCCCAGGCTGTCGGGCTGCAGGCCGCGTTCCGCGAATATGGCCGCGAAGACGCGATGAACATGTATGCGGGCGCCGGGTTCGATATCGGCCTCGACGCCGTCACCGCCGGCTTCAAGGAAGAAGGGCCTGCCAAGATCCACTGGAGCACCGAGAAAAGCTTCGCCGCCTCCAGCGGAGACCTCGCGGTCAGCATCGGCACGATCAAGCCCAACGATCCGAAAGCGGGCCCCGACTTTCCCTTCTTCACCGTCTGGCGCCGCGACGGGCCGGACAAGCCGTGGCGCTACATCGCGGAGTAGCATTCGCCGGGATGCCGGATTAGGGAGCGGCCAACTTCCAATCAGGCAGAGGCTGAGTCCCAATGCGTAGCATCGAGCATTTTATCAACGGGCGGTCGGTCGCGGACGCGAAGCGCCAGAGCGATGTGTGGAACCCGTCGCGGGGCGAGGTCCAGGCGCGGGTCGGCCTCGGCACGCCGACGACTCTTCAGAAGGCTGTCGATGCGGCGCTGGCCGCCCAGCCCGCCTGGGCCGCGACCAACCCGCAACGCCGGGCTCGCGTGATGTTCAAGTATAAGGAACTGATCGAAGCGAATATGGACTCGCTCGCCGAACTGCTGGCCAGCGAGCATGGCAAGGTCATCGCCGACGCCAAGGGCGACATCCAGCGCGGGCTCGAGGTGATCGAATATACCTGCGGCATCCCGCAGGCGCTGAAGGGCGAATATACGATCGGCGCCGGTCCCGGCATCGACGTCTATTCGATGCGCCAGCCGCTCGGCATCGGCGCCGGCATCACCCCGTTCAACTTTCCGGCGATGATTCCGATGTGGATGTTCGGGATGGCGATCGCGGCCGGCAATGCCTTCATCCTTAAGCCGTCGGAGCGCGACCCGTCGGTTCCGGTGCGCCTGGCCGAGCTGATGCAGGAAGCGGGCCTGCCCGACGGCATCCTCAACGTCGTCCATGGCGACAAGGAAATGGTCGACGCGATCCTCGACCATCCTGACATCGCCGGCGTCAGCTTCGTCGGGTCGAGCGACATCGCGCAGTACATCTACTCGCGTGGCACCGCTACGGGCAAGCGGGTGCAGGCGTTCGGCGGGGCCAAGAACCATGGCATCGTCATGCCCGACGCCGACCTCGACCAGGTGGTCAACGACGTGACCGGCGCGGCGTTCGGCTCGGCCGGCGAGCGCTGCATGGCGCTGCCGGTGGTGGTGCCGGTCGGCGACGATACCGCCGCGGCGCTGCGCGAAAAGCTGGTCCCGGCAATCGAGAAATTGCGCGTCGGCATCTCGACCGATCCGGAGGCGCACTATGGCCCGGTGGTCAACGAAGCGCACAAGCAGCGCGTCGAGAATTACATCCAGATGTGCGTCGACGAGGGCGGCGAGCTGGTGGTCGACGGTCGCGGCTTCACGCTGCAGGGCCATGAGAAGGGCTTCTTTGTCGGCCCGACCCTGTTCGACCATGTGAAGCCGCACTTCCGCAGCTACAAGGAAGAGATTTTCGGCCCCGTGCTGCAGATCGTCCGCGCCGACAGCTTTGAGGAAGCGGTGCGCCTGCCCAGCCAGCATGAATATGGCAACGGCGTCGCAATCTTCACCCGCAACGGCCACGCCGCGCGCGAGTTCGTGAGCCGGGTCAATGTCGGCATGGTTGGCGTCAACGTGCCGATCCCGGTGCCCGTCAGCTATCATAGCTTCGGCGGCTGGAAGCGCTCGGGCTTCGGCGATATCGGACAGTACGGCCAGGAAGGCCTGCGCTTCTGGACCAAGACCAAGGTCGTCACCCAGCGCTGGCCCGACGGCACAGCGGCGGGCGACCATAAGGAAGCCTTTGTTATTCCGACGATGGGGTAACGCATGAACACCGAGGTCATCCTGAAGCGGTTTGAGCGTCCGGACGAGGTGCGCGAGTTTCCCAAGGGAAGGTTCGAAATCGTTCGCATCGGCGGGATGACGATCGGCCGCGCCACCTA